>JAOUJL010000283.1 GCA_029883255.1 Candidatus Bathyarchaeota archaeon
AAGCGGTGGAAAAGCCGCAAGGACATTTTGAGCTTCACAAACCCTGGGTTGACCGAGTTCTATTGAAATGCGAAAAATGCAGCGGCAAAATGAAACGTGAACCCTTCGTTCTTGACACATGGCATAACAGTGGAGCATCTCCATACGCACGTTTCACAGACGAGGAATTCAAAAAATATGTTCCAGTAGATTTTCTAACTGAGGGGATAGATCAGACAAGAGGCTGGGCAAATACGCTGTTGCTTGAACACGTTATATTAGCTGGAAAAGCAGAATCGCCATACAAGGCTTTTCTATTCCAAGGTTTGACTCAAGACGCAAAAGGAAGGAAAATGAGCAAAAGCCTCGGCAACGTAATAGAAGCCAACCAACTACTGGAAAAACATTCGGCGGATGTTTGCAGGTTTTACATGTTGTGGAAGTGCTCTCCCGTTGAGTCCATGAACTTTGACGTTAGAGAACTGAGTCGACGTCCCTATCAGATTCTCGGCACGCTGTATCACCTCCACCGTTTCCTATTGCAGAACGCCGAGTACGACAATTTTAACCCTAAGAAGCACACGCTTAGGTGGGCCAGCGAAAAGAATGTCTTCAAGCCGCCGGATCGGTGGCTCTTGTCCAAACTGCAACGAACCGTAAAGGAAGTTACCGAGAAACTTGAAGCCTGTGAGTTTCACTTTGCCCTCTCCGAGCTAGAGGAATTTGTTGTTAACGTTGTCAGCCGACAGTATGTCCCTATGGTTCGCCGAGAACTTTGGAGTGACGACCCTAAAGCTCTTAACCGCCGGTTGGCTGTTTACACAACTCTCTGGCGTGTTTTGAAGACGCTGGTTCATCTCTTCAACCCTGCGACTCCTTATCTGGGCGAGGCCATGTATCAGAAAGTCTACAGGGAGCTGGACAAAGCCTTACCTGAGTCAGTGAACTTTGAAGAGTGGCCCAAACCAGATGAAACTCTGCAGGACGAAGCATTAGAGCAAGAGTTTGAAACATTGTTGCGGTGTGTTTCACTAGTGTACTCTGCTAGACAGTCTGCTAGACTAAAGCGTCGATGGCCCTTACGAAAAGCTGTGGTGGTGGGGCCTAAACAAGTGAAGAATGCCTTAGAGAAACTGGAGGAGACTTTTCTCGAACTCGCGAACGTAAAGGAAGTTGAGCAGGTTGAAGAGCCTCCGGAAGTTGACTTGAAGAGATGGGCGCTAGCCTCCGAGGATGGAATGCACGTGCTGGTGGATTCTCATCGAGACGAAGCTTTGCTCGGTGAGGGCGTTATGCGTGATCTGGCTCGACGCGTTCAGGCCCTTAGAAAGGAGTTGGGGTTCATGCCAACGGACATACTGGACGCTGTTCATGTGGCTGAACTGGAACCTGAGAGCGTGAGGTTGCTGGAGCCTTATTTAACGGAGATGGCGGAGCTCGTTCGAGCTAGGAAAGTGTATGTTTATGACAAGAGGTCTGATGTGAAAGCTGAGTGGCACGAGCGCACGCTGGATGATAAGAAGGTGTACGTTGCCATCTCACATGGGGCTTATTCACGATCTTAATAGTTGGATACACGTTTTGACCAATAACGAATCGCACTAACCTTTTTTAAAATCTCTCTCTCTTTTTTTCATTTATTAATTCCCTCCGTCAGGCTCTTGTTTTCACGTCTAAGGCGTCTCTGAGTCCATCTCCAAATAGGTTAAATCCCAACGAAGTGAAGAATAATGCCAATCCTGGAAAAGCTGTTATCCACGGTGCAGGCAGCAACAGGTCAGTACCTTTATCTATTAGTACACCCCATGAGGCTGATAAAGGGTCACCAAAACCTAGGAAAGTTAGAGCTGATTCCCAGAAGATATAGCCTGGTATATCAATAGTCACAAGAATAATGAGTGTAGGTAATGTGTTAGGCAAAATGTGACGCAGTATGATGCGCCAACTACTGGCACCCATCGATCTTGCGGCCTCAACGAAAGTGGACTCTCTTAGAGATAAAAACTCACTTCGCACCACCCTAGCCATAAAAGGCCATCCTAGCCCTCCCATCACCATTATTATTATGTTTATACTTCGTACCTGAAACATGGAAACAGCTAGGATTAGCAGCATAAGTGTGGGTAAAGTTAGAACGACATCTGTTATCCGCATTAGTATCTCATCAATTATCCCCCCGAAATAGCCTGCAATCATCCCGATGCTACAGCCAATGAGGATTTCTATCAAGACAGAGGCGAATCCAACATAGAGTGAGGTCCTAGCCCCCCAGACGACCCAGCTAAACACGTCTTTACCTCCGCTATCTGTCCCAAACCAAAACTTCGTAGATGGAGGAAGCATTTGCTCTCCGTAAAACTCTTGTTTAAGTTCGTATGGAGCGATTATGGGCGCAAGAACCGCAACCATTAACGAAAATAAAACTACGCCACCGCCGACAACT
>JAOUJL010000044.1 GCA_029883255.1 Candidatus Bathyarchaeota archaeon
CTAGAACAGCATAACTTGGGGCTTCAACGCAAATATAAAAAGATGATCAAAAACGAAACTCGTGTCGAGTCATATCTAACAGAGGACGCAGAAATCGTCATCGTGGCATTCGGTATGGTTGCAAGAATAGCGAAGACAGCTATCAAGATTCTCCGTGAAAAAGGTATCAAGGCAGGGTTAGTAAGGCCGATTACGCTTTTTCCCTTTCCATATCAGACTCTTGCTAGTGTGGCTGAAAAAGTAGATGAGCTACTGGTGGTTGAAATGAATTTAGGACAGATGATTGAAGACGTTAAACTCGGAGTTTGTGGGAAGGCGGAGGTCCATTTCTATGGTAGAGTCGGAGGCATGATCCCAAGTTATGATGAAATCGTAGCTGAAGTGGAGAAAATCGTGAAAAAGAGGCGGTGATCTGAGATGAAGAAAATTTTTGAACGCCCCAAATCCATGTACCCAGTATCAACTCACTATTGTCCCGGATGCGGTCATGGAATAGCCCATCGTTTAATAGCTGAAGTAATTGATGAGCTAGGGATTATAGAAAAAACCGTTGGAGTGGCACCAGTGGGCTGTTCCGTTTTTCTCTACAATTATATCAATTGCGATATGTACGAGGCAGCCCACGGCAGAGCGCCAGCGATTGCAACTGGATGTAAACGGGCACATCCTGAACTTGTTGTTTTCACCTATCAGGGAGATGGTGACCTAGCCTCTATCGGGACAGCTGAAATCATTCACACGGCTGCTCGAGGAGAAAAGATCACCACCATTTTCATCAATAATGCCATTTACGGGATGACCGGCGGACAAATGGCTCCAACAACTCTTATTGGCCAGAAGACAACTACTTCACCCTTTGGACGGACTTCAGAAAACGCAGGATACCCCTTGAGAATGTCGGAGATTCTCGCCACTCTGAATGGAGCAGCTTATATCGCGCGAGTAGCAGTGAACAGCCCCAAAAACATCATACGGGCAAAGAAAGCAATAAAGAAGGCATTTGAAACCCAAATAAAAGGCTTGGGTTTTTCCTTGGTGGAAGTCTTGTCTCAATGTCCAACGGCTTGGAGAATGTCTCCAGGTGAAGCGGTAAAGTGGGTGGACGAAGTGATGATGCCTTACTATCCACTTGGTGACTTCAAATGTCCTGAAGAGGAGGAATGAGAGAAGAATGAAGACACCTTTCTATGAGGATATTATACTAGCGGGGTTTGGTGGGCAGGGAATCATGTTTATTGGAAAACTGCTGATACATGGCTCAATGAAAGAAGGGCGAAATGTGACGTGGATTCCTTCTTACGGTCCTGCAATGCGAGGAGGAACAGCTAACTGCACGGTAGTCATTTCAGATGAAGCGATAGGATCGCCCGTTATTACGTCTCCTCATTCTTTAATCGTGATGAACAATCCATCATTAGATGCTTTTGAACCCCGGTTAAAAGAAGGGGGCGTACTAGTAATGAATAGCTCCTTGATTACTCGTAAAGTTAAGAGAAAAAACATCAGTGTCATTGGAGTGCCGGCGAGTGAGGTTGCTTCCAAAATCGGTGACAAAAGAGTTGCTAACATGGTGATGTTAGGAGCATACGTTGCACACACAAAGATCGTATCTAAAGAAAAGATTCTTGAAGGATTAAAAGAACTCTTAGGACAGAAAAAGGCACAACTGTTTGAAGTAAACAAAAAAGCCTTCGAAAAAGGAATGGAGTTTGGTAAGATTTAGCTCGTTGAAAAACTAAATCAAACCGAGCTTCTTGCCACCCTCCTCAAACACCTCAACGGCTTTGTCCAACTGCTCTTTCGTATGCTTCGTGCATAACTGAGCCCGAATTCTTGCCTTATCACGGGCCACCATTGGAAAGACGATCGGTAGCGCAAAGAAACCCTTCTTCCAAATAAAATCTGCAAGATCCTTCGCCTTCTTACTGTCGCCACACATCACCGGCACAATCGGCGTTTCACTATTCCCCGTATCAAAGCCCAGGTCTTGCATTGCCTTTATAAAGTAGTTGCGATTTTCCCAAACTTTCCTGACGTGTTGTGGCTCAGACTCAAGAACGCTGATTGCCGCACTGCATGCAGCAGCTACTCCTGGGGGTACGCCTCCGCTGAGTAACCATGTTCTCGACTTATTGTAAGCGAAGTTTCGCAGGTCTTCACAACCAGTAACATGTCCACCCACAACTCCAAAAGCCTTCGAAAACGTTCCCATTTCAACATGCACCTGCTTGCAGTCAAGGTGGAAGTGACTGACAATACCGCGACCACCATCCCCAAGTACGCCTTCTCCGTGTGCATCGTCCACGTACACGCCTGCACCATGTTCTTCAGCGACTTTCGCGATTTCAGGCAGTGGAGCGAGGTCGCCATCCATGCTGAAGACGCCATCAGTGAAGATCCAGATGTGCTTGTAAGGGGGTTTGTGTTTTTCTGCCTCATCCATAACTCGAACCAAGTCTTCAACATCCTTGTGTTTGAAGATAGCGCGATCAGCGTGGGTCAGTCTCACACCGTCGATGATGGAGCCGTGGTTCAACTCGTCTGATACGAAAAGATCACCTCTGTCACCAAGTTGAGGGATAAGTCCCTCATTTGCCATGAAGCCAGTTTGATAAGTCAGCGACGCGGGTGCCCGTTTAAATTTTGCAAGATGACGGTCCAGCTCCTCATGGGCTGTCATGTTGCCAGCGATCGATCGGTCACTACCAGCCCCTGCACCATATTTTTCGGTTGTCTCAAGCATTGCTTTAACAACTTTTGGATGAGTAGACAGGTTGAGATAGTTATTAGCGCAGAGCATGATGACTTCTCTGCTGTCGACGGTACAGGCAGGTTCGCTGGGGGTCTGAAGTTCTCTAAGTTCCCAGTTCAGACTTTCACGGACTAAGCGCTGATATTCCTCGCCCAAATATCTTGTTGGATGTCGTTTTATTGACATATGAATTACCTCTAATGAACAGTTTACATCTCTCTTTTTAATCTGACGAACATTCTCTTAACATTTACCTATTCCCACTTAGGCTCAAGAACAATCTTTCCAGCTTGTTTAGAATGAATTGTTTCCATTCCTTCAGCTATGTCCTTAATTGGAATATGATGCGTAATAATTGAAGCAATTTTGCTTCTAAACGTGGGGTTAGAGAGCAATCCCCTCACTTGATACCACGTTTGAAACATCCTTCGTCCTGAGATGCCGTAAACAGTTGCCGCCCTAAAAACTACAGCATTATTCATATCGAGTTCCACGGGGTTATTAAACAAACCAAAGAGAGAAACTCTTCCACCAGGGGTAAGTATTTCGAAAGCCTGTTTCACGGCTGATGGAGCACCTGACATCTCCAATACAACATCTACGCCATTACCATCCGTCGCATCCCGTATTATCTTCACAATGTTTTCGCCCTCTTCTCTGGCGTTGAGAATCATGTCGGCCCCTAACTTCTTTGCCAATTCCATGCGTACCTTGTTTCGACCACCACCAGTTGCAAAAATTCTCTCAGCCCCAATTGTGTCAAGAACTGCTATGGCCATCAAACCTATCGGACCACAGCCCAAAACTGCCACATTTTTTCCCACGATGTCTTCAACATGATCTTTCGGTAGGACTGTTTGAACAGCATTTCCTAATGGTTCTTGAATGGAGGCAATGGCTGGATCTAAATCACGGGGATTCGTCCACGCGTTTCTTTCAGGTAGCGCAGCGTATTCGGCGAAAACTCCGTCCGTGTCTACCCCTAGAATTTTTAGGTGTTGGCATATGTGCATGCGGTCGGTTCTACATTGATAGCAAGTGCCGTCTGCAATGTGGGTTTCCGCTGACACCATGTCCCCTACTTGCACGCTGGTTACGTCTTTGCCAACTTGGATTACTTCGCCCGTGAATTCGTGACCAATTATGAGTGGAATTTTTCTTATGCGGTTTCGTGCCCATTCGTTCCAGTCCCATATGTGTACGTCTGTTCCGCATATGGAAGCCATTTTGGTTTGGACGAGAACTTCTTTGTTGCTGATTTTAGGGGTGCCTACCGTTGTGATTTCGGCTTTTGGTTCCCGTTTTTTCTTAACTATCGCGTACATGTTTGTCAGACTCGTGTTTTACATGTGAAGGCGTGACTGCTTTGAATTTTCTGTTGTTTGGGTATTCGACTATGACTTTGTATTAAAGATTTGTTTTTGTGAGTATATTGTATGCTTACTCAGGGAGTGCTTTTGTGTGTTTTGTATTTGTTACGTTATCACTTGGTCTCCATACTCTTTGGACCCCTAAAAAAGCAACTAAACGAGAGAGTCAACTACATTCATCTTGAATGCTTAAAACCCCAAAGTTTAGTCGACTTGCACGTCACGTGATAAACGATAAGAAAACGTGAGTGACAGGAAGGGTTATGCGCGCGCATGAAGGTCAGCTTTCTTCGGAAACCCTCAGGCTTCATTATCCTTTTCTATTCGATTCTGCTCAGTTTTCTTTTTCCTAGGTAGAGGAACACAATTCCCAATAGCCAGATCACTGCATTCTGCAATAACATGGTGTTAAAGATGCCCAAGTCCAGAACAACCATGGAGCCAATGAAAACTCCGATCGAAGCAAACATAGCTACGTTCGCATTTATCATCAATCCACTCATCTGAGCGCGAGCATTTTCTGAGAACTGAGGGTTCAAGAGAGCCAAGCCGAGAGCTAACGCCACGTTCGCTGCAACAAGTAGTATAATGAGTATAACGTAAGACAACATAGAAACAACCGAAGCTTGCGAAATTGGGATTAGCAAAATAGCCGTGATAACCGCCGCAATCGGGACTGCCACTAGCCATCCTTGCACTAACTTTGCTTTCACAAATCTTCTTACGCCAGAAGGTGTTTTCTTATAGATAAACAGGCTTTCCTTTCCTTGAACCGCTATTTGACCAACCATAAACACTGCAAGAAAAGGAAACAGAAACTGAGCCATTACAAGGGGGCCTTCGGGATCGGTAAAACCTCCCACAAGAAACACGTTCACCATAATAAATATACCCAAAACGTAAGCGATTCTTGACAAGTTTTCAAGCCTTCGACCATAGTCTTTAAAGACTGATGCTAAGAGAGTGCCGAAAGATCCGCCTCCACCCACATATCTAACGGCTTTATAGAAGAAGCCGTCAGGTTTCGCCCTAGAAGCTGTGAAGGTGGTGGGTTCAATGCTGTAGGCGCGATTAGCTGCTTTCGAGCCAAGCCACAAAACGGCTACGAAGAAGACGACAAGACCTCCGAATCGGGTAAGTATCTCAAAACCAACCGCACCGATGTTGCCAGGATTAGATGCGAAACTGAGAATAAGCTCTGCACCCCAGGAACTGGGCAACACGCTGAGGAATGCTTTCACCATTCCACCTGTCCCAGGATCGGCAAGAGCCTCAAGCAAACCTCCACCCATAATCGCGTACATTAATGCGATCATAGGCAAAGCAAGGATAAGTGATAGGGCTTTTCCAATATCTCTTCCACGGGCGGATTTTGCAAACTTTGTACGTACCAAGGCGGCGATCACTGTGCCGATCCAGAGAGCGGAAAGAAATGTTACCACGAAGACTATGACGGTTATGGTTATCTGAAGCATATCCAGCCCTAGCGGATTCAAAGCAGCCGTGAAAAAGCCAGTCACCACCGTGATGGCAATGGCGTAGAAAGGCGTTACGCCCAGAAACTCGCCTAGCAAAACGTCGCTAGGCTTTATGGGGGCTGCGAGAAAGATCTCCACCTGCCCAGCTTGCATTCCCTGTAATGTGTAAGTGATTGGAAGTATTATGAGGTAGAAAAAGATCATGAAGATTATGATAGGCATCATTGCTAGGGCAACTTGGGATAGAATGAAAGCGAGAAAGTCGTCGATGAAGAGGCTAACGAATGCTGGCGCAATGAACGTCACATAGACCGCTAGCAGCCCAATGACTAGGTAGGGAAAGTAGGGTCTTATCTTACGTATGTTGTTTACGCGAATGCGGTATTCGTTCCTCGCAACCACGAGCCATTTAGGGGTTGGCACCCTTCTGCTCCCTCCAAGCTAAGAGTTCCTTGTCCTCCACTCCTCCGGTTATGGCGATGAACGCTTCTTCCAAGGTCTTCGTTTTTGTCTGAGCGATGATTTCATCTACAGTGCCTATCGCGATAAGTTTGCCTTGATTAATTATGCCTATGCGATCGCACAGCTCCTCCACGATAGGAAGAATGTGGCTGCAAATGAAGATAGTTTTGCCTGCACTGTCTGCTAACTTCTTGATTAGATCCTTCACCATGAGAGCGGCACGAGGGTCTAACATCGAAGTGGGCTCGTCAAAGAACAGAATGGGCGGATCGTGGATAAGGGCTGATGCAATCAATATCTTCTGTTTCATGCCTCGGCTGTAGCCTTCAAGTAGGTGATCACGTCGATCATAAAGACTGAATAGCTTCAGCAAATCATCTATCCTGTCAGGCAGAACATCGCTCGGGACATCGTAGAGAGCTCCCATGAACTCCAGAAACTCGTGGGCGCTGAGCTTCTCGTACAAACCAGGGGACTCGGCAAGCAAGCCGGTAACCCGTTTCACGTCTGTCCCCTTTTTGAGAATGTCGTAACCGTTTACGGTGGCCGTGCCGCTCGTCGGCTTTACGATACAGTTCAGCAAGCGAACGGTTGTCGTTTTGCCTGCTCCGTTTGGGCCTAACAAACCAAAGGTTTCACCCTCATAGACTTCAAGGTCGACCTCATCCACCGCCTTGATCCCGCCACCCTTGCCATAATACTTGGACAACTTATCGGTTTTGATAACAACTTTCATCATCTATCACCTTCTACCCTTTCTTCCGGGAGAGCATTTTCCGTAGTTCCTCCTCGCTCATGTCTATTCTCAGAACCCCGTTGGCTCCCTTGACCTCCAGCACTGCACCCTCAATCAAGGATAGTTCCTCTAGTTCGCCTAGAGACCCCTCAAACAGCACATGTTCGTGAGACTCATTTGATAGTGATATATGTCTCACATGCTTCTTGGACTTCATCTCTACGGAGAATGTATGCTCCATTTACCTTTCCCCATAGTAGCTAGCTAAGAGGCTGCTTCTCTTTCAAACAGCAAGTAATGATTGGCATCTGCTCCAATACTTACTTGAGTGCAAGAATACGTATGTAGACGCCAGCCATTCTTTTGCCATTCCTCAATTGTTTTGCCGATATCTTCGTGTTTCTTCACCTTGACGCATTCCCATTCTTTCAATTTAACTCACCTTTTCAACAATCAAAAGAAAGTCCAAGCTTGCGCCCATTCCCCCGGGGGTAAACTTGGGAGTAACGTTTGGGATAATTGTTACGACTTCGCCCTCCAAGCTGTTCAGGAATTGCTCTAATTTGCTCTGGTCTGCTGTCATTTTGATGTCGAATCTGTGAACTCGGTATCTTGCTTTCATTCTTTCACCTTCTGTAGCGCCTTAGAATAATGAGTTTTCTAATAAAGCGTCCGCAAGAAGAATGTAGGAATATTAATATCAACTAGGGAAAGTTAAGATTGATTATTAGCAGGTGCTCAGGTTGGAGAATCTTTGCGACCTACTGTTCGAGCTTTCAAACGAAGACCGGCTTAGAATCCTCCACCAACTAAACAAGAAGGCAATGAATGTTACGAACCTCTCAAAGGCATTAGGTCTCACCACACAGGAATCCAGCCGACACCTTTCCCGACTAGGCGAAGTAGGGTTGACCAAGAAGGACGTTAACGGCCTCCATCACATCAGCCCATATGGAAAACTGATTCTAAAACAGCTTCCGGGATTGAAATTCACATCACAGCATAGGGACTACTTCACCACCCACTCTCTAGAGCATCTCCCCATAGAATTCGTGAACCGACTAGGCGCCCTAGCAGACAGCACATATACAGATGATATCATGGTAGCCTTTCACAACACGGAGACGATGATACAGGAGGCAAAGGAATACATCTGGGTGATCACCGACCAATACATCATGAGCACCATTCCCCTATTCAGTAAAGCGTTTGAACGAAGGGTAAAGGTAAAAACCATCGACCCTAAACGCTGGGTTCCTCCCCCCAAACTGAAAGAAGGGATACGTGCTGAGGACGCACAGGCTGTATGGCAGGCAAGGACTACTGGGTTTATAAAGGAGAAAATGCTGGAGCGGCTTGACATATATCTATACATGTCTGAAAAAGAGGTGGCCACTTTAGCCTTCCCAACTCTCGACGGAAAATTCGACTATCTCGGGTTCACCTCTACAGATGAACGAGTGCACAAATGGTGCAGTGACCTATTCCAGCACTACTGGGAAAGAGCTGAAATAAAAAAAGAATTCGTTCTCATCCCCAGAGAGAAAACCAGCCAAAAAAACTTTCGCAGAAAAGTTAGCTAAAAGCATAAGACAGTTCTTGAACCATGAATATACGTTAGGGTAACCGAGGCAAACAGAAGTTCTACGGTGACAAGCAATTTGAAAATGGGCTTCATCGTAAACCCCATCGCTGGCATGGGTGGCAAAGTAGGATTAAAAGGAACAGACGGTGTCTCGAAAAAAGCTGTCGCAATGGGTGCGGAACCAATAGCACCTGCAAGAGCAGTTGAATTCCTAAAAAGATTGAAAGAACTTCATGCTAAACCACCTATTGAAGTTTTGACATGCCCCAGCATAATGGGCGAAGCCGAGGCAAAATCCACCAGGTTTTCAGCCGAAGTGATTAGGATGTCTCTGGAATTCGAGACCACAGCGAAGGACACAAAACTAGCCGTCAAACTGATGCTCGCGTCAAAAGTTGACCTAATAGTCTTCGTTGGAGGAGACGGAACAGCAAGAGACATCTTAGACGCGATGAAAGGCTTAAGCGAAACGCCCGTGCTTGGAGTTCCCTCAGGCGTCAAGATGTACAGCGGCATATTCGCCGTGAATCCTTTGGACGCGGCAGAAATTGTTGAAGCCTTCGCCAAAGAAACGACTGAGATGATGGATTTTGAAATAATCGACGTAGACGAAA
Source organism: Candidatus Bathyarchaeota archaeon (assembly GCA_029883255.1). The sequence continues at coordinate 8,998 of JAOUJL010000044.1, forward strand.
CCGCCGTTCGAAGCGACCGCTTTTCAATGAGGCTATATGGACTTCTGAAAGGACCCTTTGTACCCATGCGCATACAAGGAAGCAAACAAATCAGCCCAGAGACAACGGATGAACAGGAAAACCAGACGGCAGTGGCAAGGTTCATAATGGAAGAGATGACTCCGAAGGGAACCTACATCCTCGGTCCAGGCACAACAATCAAACGCCTCGCAGACTTACTCGGCATAGAAAAAACCATACTCGGCATAGACGTCTACAAGAACGGAACCGTGATAAAAGACGTAAACGAAAAGAAAATACTGCAGGAAATTAAAGACTGGCAAAACACATGGATAGTACTCTCACCCATAGGTCGTCAAGGCATGCTACTTGGACGTGGGAACCAGCAGATAAGCCCCGAAATCATAAAAAGAGTTGGAAAAGATAAAATCATAGTCGGAGCGACCAAAAGTAAAATCCGAGGCATCGAAGGAGGTATATTACGAGTCGACACCGGTAATGTGGAAGTTGACGCTTCACTCAGGGGCTACATAAAGGTCGCAACTGACTACAGAGAATGGAGACTAATGCGAGTACAATAGTTTATGAGAGGTTAAACTAAGCAGAAGTATTTTAAACCATACATGATGCTCGGAAAAGCAAGAAAGTTC
>JAOUJL010000284.1 GCA_029883255.1 Candidatus Bathyarchaeota archaeon
ATAACTCCTCATCTACCACAGACGTGAGGGCCTCTGTTCTCATCTTCTTGTTAGCCATCAAGATAGACGCTCTTGCCGCTGCTGCTTTAGCTGAGATTATTGATTCTGAAACGTCTTTCGGTCCTGAGGCTGTCCCCGCGAGAAAAATCCCGTCCATTTGGGTGTCAACAGGTCTCAGCTTCAAGTGGGCTTCCATTAGAAAGCCGTCCGGGCTAATTGGTATCTTAAGCATCCGTGCTAAGAGGATCTCACCTTTGCGCGGTCTCATAGGTGTTGACAACACAACCCAGTCGCATGGAAGTTTCATTTCACGACCAGAAAGTGCGTCGTACGCCGTAACCACAAGCTTGTTTTCCGGTCCTCTAGTGATTTCAGGGGTTGCTTCCTCAATGTGCTTTACGAATCTAACTTCGAGGTCTCGGGCTTTTGAGTAGAAATCTTCGTACTCTTTGTACACTCTGATATCCCCATAAAGAATGATGACGTCCGTTTCAGGAGACTGATTTTTAATCAGTATGGCGTTTTTGATGGCGTTCATGCAGCAAATTTTGGAACAGTACGGCCAGCCTTCCTCTTTCTTCGCTTTAAGGATCTTCGCTAACAGTCGAGAGATGTCAGATTTCGGGAAACCCTCAAGCCCTAACGCCCGTATCTCTCCTTTTCTGGCGCCAACACACTGTATCATCACAACTCTTTCGGGTTTTTCGAGCTTACCTTCCCTCAAAAGTTCATCCATCTCCAGTTGCGTTGCAACCCTATCGTACACCCCATATTGATACAACCCCTTAGGCGGTTCGTAGTTCAAGGCGCCGCAGGCAACAATAATGATGCCGACTTCAAGCGGAATCTCTTCGCCGTCTTTCGTGGCTGTGACATTGAAGTTTCCAACGTAGCCTTTAACTTCTGATGTTGTCGTTGAAGTTAACAGTTGGATGTTTTTGTGTGCTTTTACCGCCTTGATTGTGGGATCCAAAATTTCTGAAGTGTCTTGCATTGTTGGATATAACTTGTGAAGCCTTCGAAGGTTTCCACCGACCTCTGCTTCTTTTTCAACTAGGTAAACCTTGAAGCCTTGATTGGCTAGGGTGAGCGCGGCGATCATTCCCGCTATGCCCGCGCCAATTACTAGGGCTGAGTCTTTGATTTCCAGCTCTGGTTCCTCTAGCGGCTGAAGCCACGTAGCCCTTGCCACGGCCATCCTTACAATGTCCTTCGCCTTTTCGGTTGCTTTCTTTGGCTCGTGTGGATGAACCCATGAACACTGCTCGCGGATGTTTGCCATCTCAAACAAGTATTTATTTAATCCGGCTTCTCTGCAGGCTGATCTGAACAGCGGTTCATGCGTTCTGGGTGTGCATGAAGCCACGATTACTCTGTTGAGGCTATGAGCGTTCATCGCTTCTTTAATGGAGGTTATTCCGGCTTCAGAGCAGGTGTATAGGTTGTCTTCAGCGTATGTAACATTTGGCAGAGTCTTCGCGTACTCCACAACCTCTGGAACATTCACTACGCCACCTATATTGACTCCACAGTGACAAATGAACACTCCAATTCTTGGCTCTTCCTTCATATGTCATCCCCCCATCAAGACTTCAGCCACTCTTGCCGCTGTTGCACTGCCCTGCATAATCGAGTCTGGGATGTCTCCGGTTTTTGGTCCAAGACAATAGCCACATGCAAAAATTCCGGGAATTGTAGTGTCCACGGGACTAGTTATGTTGTTTGAAGCTTTGAAAAACCCGTATTTGTCAATCTCTATTCCCAAGACCTTGGCCAGCTCCTTTGCATCTGTTCGTGGCACTAAGGCCGGACAGAGCACCACCAAGTCGAACATCAGGTTTTCTATTCTTCCGGCTACGGTATCTTCGTACCATATGTTGAGGTTTTTTGTCGCAGGGTCTTCCATGATTTCGCCTGGGCTGGCTCGAACAAATTTTATACCGAACTCGCTTTTTGCTCTGTTTATGAACTCTTGGAAGCCCCTTCCGAATGCTCGAAGGTCTATGTAGAAAACGCAGACATGCGCATCTGGGTGGTGTTCTTTGATCAAGACAGCGTCCTTAGCCGAATACTTACAGCAGATGCTGGAACAGTACGTGTTCCCAAATCGTATATCCCTCGAACCTACGCATTGCACAAAGGCAATTTTTTTCGGTATCCTTCCGTCAGAAAGCCGTACTAGATGCCCTCCGGTTGGACCAGACGCGCAAAGCAAACGTTCTAGCTCTAGAGCGGTTATTACATTTCTGTAGCGCCCATAACCGTACGCAGGAATTTCGGAAGGATTAAAAAGGTCAAAACCCACGGCTATGACAATCGCCCCAACGTTCAGGTTGACCTCTTCCGGTTGTTGTGCGAGATCAACGGCTCCAGCTTGACACATGCTCTCGCAGAGTCCACAAT
>JAOUJL010000045.1 GCA_029883255.1 Candidatus Bathyarchaeota archaeon
CCTTTCCTATTTTGGCGTTTTTCACAGCATAACTAGCCCCGAACAAAACCTTACCGGTTCTCACAGTTGTAGCAATAGCTTTGTTTATGTCAATCATTTTTTCTCCTCACGACGCAACGTTGACATGTAGAGGTCAACTAAACCCGTGCCAATAGGTATAGATTGCCCCACTATCACGTTTTCAGTTACCCCCTTCAGCGGGTCGCTTTCCCCCATTATGGCTGCTTCAACAATGTTTGGAACAGTGATCTCAAAAGCTGCTCTAGCAAGAACGCTGGCTTTTTGGCCACTGATCCCGTGTCTCCCTATTTGCCGCACATCCCCAGTTTCAGTCATAATATCAGCCACCAACATAACGTGTCTTATATCCACATCGAGACCCTGCTCTTCAAGCACACCGATCGCTTCTTCTATTACAAGATTTCTGGCCGCCTCGATTCCAAGAGTGTTAGCGGTTTCATGTATGTGATTGGTGATAGTTCGCGTAGGATCCACACCATTAACTTCAAGAACGCTGGATAGGTTGGAACCGTCTGTCCGTACAACCCACTTGCTCTCTTCCTCGGTAACAAGAACCCTATGAATATTTGATACTCCTTTGACAAGATGGGCGGAAACTCTGCCAAGAAGCTTTCTAAGATCTACAGGCTTCTTTGGTTTAAAGTAAAGATGATCTCCCTCTACCCTTAATGTGCAGTTCGGCAGACACAACGCGCTCTCCAATTCATCTAACGTAACACCTCGATCTTCCATCATTGTTAAGTCGAGTTCAACAACAACCTCCTCCTGTCCGGGATCGATATACATGGCCTTTGCGGTGTCCTCCGTAGTTGTGCAAATGATCTCCCGCGCAACTTCAGTGGCTTTCTCTTTGCTTTTCCGATGCTCCCTGTCAAGGTAAATGGTCATGATAGGAGTAGAGGGTGTTCTTCGAGCATCTACTATCTCAATTAGACGTGGCAACCCAAGAGTTACGTTTTGCTCTCTAACTCCAGCATAATGAAACGTCCGAAGCGTCATCTGAGTACCTGGTTCCCCTATAGATTGAGCGGAAACTATTCCAACAGCCTCCCCTGGCTCAACAAGTGCGCGTTTATAGTTGTCCAAGGTTAAAGTGACTGCTTGATTCACGCCTTCTTGAGGCAATCCAGCTTTTGCTAACTCATTTTTCAGCTCTTCAAAGAGAATTGGCGTGAGCTGGTCTTTAATCCTTTCGAGGCATTTTTTAACATATTGTTGGGATGCAGGTTTACCCTTTTCTGACATGATTTTGATTTGTTCAACCAGTCGACTGACGTTGACGGCTTTTCCATGATCGCTCTTAGCTGGGTCTACTCCATCCTCTCCGTATCTGAATTGCACGATGTCACCAATTGAGTTTCGAACAGTTCCATCATATTCTATACGTAGATGTTCTAGAGCGTTGATAAGCCGTCTCTGCATATATCCACTTTGTTGTGTTCGCACAGCGGTGTCTACAAGTCCTTCCCGTCCACCCATAGCATGGAAGAAAAATTCGATGGGATCTAGTCCACTTCGATAGCAAGAATATACAAATCCTCTAGCTTTAGGAGTGGGATCACCCTTTCTGAAGTGTGTTAAAGCCCGTTCAACATATCCGCGCATAATTCGTTTTCCTCGTACTGATTGCTGACCAACGCATGCGGTTATTTGACCTATGTTGAGACTTGATCCTCGCGCTCCAGTCCTCGTCATGATCATGCCAGAATTCTCTATATCAAAGGCCCTGTCCGCGATTCTTCCTGCCTTATCTCTAGCTTTAGCCAGTTCATTCATTACATAGATTTCAAAAGATTCGGTGAGAGTCTGACCTGGGAGCCTTTGCAAAGTTCCATCCTCAAAAGCCTTGATTAACTCCTGTACTCGCCCTTCAGATGTCTGTATTACATGATCGATTTTCCGTTGAACAGAGCTAGAAAGTTCAAGTTCATCAAAAGAGTAGGTGAAGCCGCGCATGGTCATGAAAAGCTTGAGAAGCTGACAAATACAATTTAGGAATTGCCGCCCACGCTGGGCACCATAATCCTTTATTATTCGATGAAGAAGACTCTCAGATTGTTCAGCTCCTATTGAGCTTCTATCAATTACACCGCATTTTAAAACGCCGTCTTTGACGACCACATACGCGTCATATTGACAATGCTCTTGAAGACAACTAGTGCAGCCACGGCACACGGTCGCCCTCAGCGCATAGTTCAAGTCCTTGGGAAGAAAGAGGCTGAATATCTGTTTTCCCGTCCAAAGCGGCCTAGGTTCCTTTTTTTCAGGTTTGGGAAGAGTACCCGTGTAACCAGTGGCTATCAGAAGTCTACATACCTCTTCTTTTGCAAGGAAAGTAGACTTCCGAGTAAGAAGATATGCCGCGGTTATGAAGTCCCGAATTGCTCCTATAATAGGGCCCCCAAACCTTGGTGAAAGAATTTGATCTTGCACTTGCATAAGAAGGCGTGCTTCGGTTTGGGCTTCTTCACTTTGCGGAATGTGTAGGTTCATTTCATCTCCATCAAAATCAGCGTTGTAAGGAGGACAGACACACAAGTGCAGACGAAACGTCTTGTAGGGCAACACATGGACGTAGTGCGCCATGATGGACATTCGATGGAGAGATGGTTGCCTATTGAAAATGGCAACATCACCATTTCTAAGATGACGTTCTATGACGAAACCTGGCTCTAAAACTTCCGCGACTTTTTCTCGGTCCGCAACAAATTCCAGTCTAATGCGTTTGCCGTCTGATCTCACAACATAAAGCGTGCCAGGATATTTCTCAGGTCCATTTATTACCAGCTTTCGCATCTCATCAAGGTTCCATGGAGTGACTTTCTCTGGTATTGAAAGCCTCATGGCGATATCAAGCGGAACTCCAACCTCACTGATGTCAAGATTCGGGTCTGGAGAGATTACAGTACGTGCTGAAAAGTCCACTCTCTTACCAGAAAGATTACTCCTGAATCTTCCCTCCTTTCCTTTGAGGCGCTGGGATAGGCTCTTAAGCGCTCTACCAGAACGATGTCTAGCGGGAGGAATTCCCGAAGCCTCATTGTTGAAGTATGTAGTCACATGGTACTGTAGAAGCTCAGATAAATCCTGAATAATGAGTGTAGGAGCTCCTGCTTCCATATTTTCTTTTAATCGTTGATTAATACGAATGATATCCACAAGTTTGTGGGTCAAATCGTCTTCTGATCGAATACCTGATTCTAGAGTTATAGAAGGTCTCACATAGACTGGCGGAACTGGGAGAACCTGTAGAACCATCCATTCCGGGCGAGCAGTCTTTGGGCTAAAACCAAACAATTCGAGGTCATCGTCGGGTATGCGTTCGAGTCGCTCACGAATCATACTCGGTGTTAACCGTTGCGCGCCCTCCTCTAAAATCTCATGAAGAGCTGTGGGTTTTGTAAACTCTATTTTATATTGAGAAGCCCCACAATGAGGACATTCTTTGCCTTTCGCCTCTCGCAACGTGTTTTTATAAATACCGCTGTCTACTGTTCCCGTTAACTCACGAACGCGTTCTATTCTCGCCCTGATTTCAGCGATGCGGTCTATGGACAATAAAACACGCCCACAGTTCCTACAAGTAGCCCCAAGAAGATTGTAGATTATCTTAGTGAATACTATGTGAACAATAGGAACCGCTAATTCAATGTGTCCGAAATGCCCAGGACACCTTATGGCAGTGTTGCCACATGTTCTGCATCGTTGTCTCGGCTCAAGCGTTCCCAACCGGCCATCCATAAGTCCCAACGTTATGGGAGCTCCGTCTTCGTCATAAGTGTCGGCAGTTTGTATTTCAGCGACGGAAAATCTACGTATTTCCTGGGGGGATATTACCCCAAAATAAAGCTCGTCTACGACTTTATGAACTGCTTGCTCCACCGCCATTTTATGCTCTCTCCTTCAATTTAAGACAGGGTGCTATGCAGAGGCTCATCATCTCTTGCAAAAGAAGTTTGAATGCATAAGAAACGACTACAGGCGAAACCCGTGCCTTATCTTCACAAAGTCGGCACACGTACTTGCGTTGTTTAATGTCATAAAATGCTATGTAACCACAGTTTTCACATACGTAAAGTAGGTACTTATCAGATTCTTCAAGCAAACGATCTCGCAGCAACATGGCAGCGCCGTGTCCAACGAGGCAATCCCTCTCCATCTCGCCGAACCGAAGACCGCCCCCTCTTGCCCGTCCTTCTGTTGGCTGGCGAGTTAACATTTGAACTTGACCCCGTGCCCTAGCATGTATTTTGTCTGCAACCATGTGGTGGAGCTTTTGATAGTATACAATCCCCATGAAGATGCCAGCAATGAATTTCTCGCCTGTGACACCATTGTAGAGGGTTTCTCGGCCAGTGTGACTAAAGCCCAACTTGATCAACTCTCGTTTTATTTCCTCTGGCTTTTCATTGATGAAGGGTGTTCCGTCAACCGGTTTCCCCCTGGCCGCGGCGACCTTTCCAGCCATAGATTCAAGGAACTGTCCTATGGTCATCCGCGATGGAATAGCATGGGGATTAATTATGATGTCAGGAACTATACCATCTGCGGTAAACGGCATATCCTCTTGAGGTATGAGCATCCCGATTACGCCTTTTTGTCCATGCCTAGAGGCAAACTTGTCACCCAGTTCAGGAATGCGTTGATCTCGCATCCTGACCTTCACGAGTTTGCTTCCTTCACGGGTCTCTATGATAAAAACATCGTCTACAATGCCAGTTTCGGCAGGTCTCACATCTATTGATGTGTCTCTCATAGTAGGACCTTTAACCTCAAATTCTTTGTATTCCTCAAGAAATCGAGGGGGACTTGTTCTTCCAATGAGAACATCACCGCCCGCTGCGTTGGATTCCTGACTGATGATGCCATCTGTTTCGAGTAGGCGGTAGTATTGTTCTCCCCGATATCCTCGAATACCCGGCTCAGGTGTGGTAAATCGATCTCTGAGCCCGCCTAAGTATCGACGGCACTCCGCTTCATAAATTCGATAAAACGTAGAGCGTCCCAAACCTCGTTCAATGGATGATTTATTAAAGATGAGGGCGTCTTCCATGTTGTAACCTTCAAACGATATGACAGCGACAACGCAGTTTTGCCCTGAAGGCCGAAGATCGTACCCTATGATGCTCATGGGTTTCGTCTTAACTAGAGGCGTTTGGGGGTAGTGGAGGAGGTGGGAACGTGAATCAACTCGATGGATGAAGTTGGTTGCCTCAATTCCAAGTGCTTGCTTGGCCATAGCCGCCTCGTATGAGTTACGTGGAGACTGGTTATGCTCAGCGTAGGGTATTATGGAAGCACATATTCCGAAAATGGTGTAGGGCACAATTTCTACATGTGTGTGCTGAGGTGTGATTTGCTCATAATTTAGGGCTACAAGCGTGTTTTCTTCTTCTTCGGCGTCAATATACTCAATGATGCCACGCCTTACGAGCTCTTCCCATGCCCATTCTCCGGAACGAATTTTTTCGATATGCTCTAATTGAAGTTTAGGTGTACCGTTTTCAATCACTATCAGCGGTCGGCGCACACGTCCTTCATCACAGTTAACATAAACCTCTTCATTCTTCCCTCGAAGTTTGGTGAAATGGGCAACATTGACTTCAGAGGATATTTCTCCATTTCTACGTTTGTTTCTTAATTCAGTGACCAGCTCCTGTGGTGATACACAATGGCCGATGAGACGCCCGCCCACAAAGACTTTAGCACCGGAGGACCGTAATGTCTCGATCGCTTCCCGAACAGGAATCACACCCATTCGGTAGAGCAGTTGTCTTACTTTCTCAGCATTTACACTCACAGAGATGCAAGCGGACAAAGCAAGGTTCTTTACAAGACCGCAGTTTGATCCTTCAGGTGTTTCATTAGGACATAATCTTCCCCAATGAGTTGGGTGTAGGTCTCGCGCCTCAAAGTTGGGCTGGCTACGACTGAGCGGGGATTGCAGTCTCCGTAGGTGGCTTAATGTGGAGATACGGTTTGTTCGATCAAGAAGCTGGGTGATGCCGACGCGTCCTCTTCCCCAGTTGCCTGTTGCAAGGGCATGTTGGAGTCGTTGAGTAATAATTCCTGGACGGACGGCAGCGGAAACCGTGATCGTTGGCCGTTTGAAGCCCATTCGTTCGAGTTGATATTTTATGTCACGGTATAGGTTTCTGAAGGCAATTCTGAAAAGGTCGGCGAGCAAGGGTCCAGCGAGTTTCAAGCGTTTGTTTTTGAAGTGATCTTTGTCGTCAGGTTTTCGTTTTCCAAGCTTTAGTTCGATAACCCGGCAAGCCATCTCGCCTAGGAATAGCGCTTTTTCTTCGCGTTCTTCACTGGTACGACCAATGTGAGGTAGAAAGTTTCGATCAAGAATGCTTTCAGCTTTTTGGCGTCTATACTCTTCCACTTGCCCATGGGCTACACGGTTTCCAATGTACATTATGGCTTCTTCAACTGTGCTGAAGCCCATAACCTTTTCAAAAGATGCCTCCAGTTCATTTTGTATAGTCTTTTCCGCAGAAACTGCCTCTGCAACTTCTTTGTCTGATTCTAATCCAAGTCCCCGCATTAGAATAACAAACGGTACTTCGGTGGGGACTCCTGGCATCGAAACGTAGATGGCACCATCTGATTTCATTCTTAACTCGATTCTTGCTCTGAAGCCAGAGGTGGTTGAGAATATTTTGGCCTGATAGACGGGGTTTGTGCCGCGTGTGTCGATGTCCACAAGGATGCGGTTTGGGGCTAGATCTTCTAGGGCAACGATGACTCGTTCAGAACCGTTGATGACGAAGTAGCCACCTGAGTCGTTTGGGTCTTCTCCATATCCGATTAGTTCTTCGGGTAGTAGTTCAGATAGAACGCAGAGCTTGGATTTTAGCATCACTGGAAGATTACCTATTAAGACGAGTTCGGTTTCCAGTTCTCGGTCATCAACTATTGGGGTCATCTCTAATGCCAAGGGCGCGGCGTAGGTTAAGTTGCGGAAACGTGCTTCTAGAGGGTAGATTTCATGGTTTGTGCCGTCAACCTCGGTGATGTAGGGTCCGGTGATTCTTGATTGAGGATCAACAACCCACAGTCGGCCAAGCTTTATTTTGTAGGGGCTTTCTGGAATTTCGATCTGGATCTCGTTGACCCCATCGACAATTTCTTGAAGGCCCTTGTCGATGAATTTATTATAGGAGTCTAGGTGTTGCCTAACTAGGCCTTTCTCTTTGAAAAACGATTTTTTGAGAAGTAGAAGATCCTCTTGTGAAATTTCCAAATTTGTTAGGTTCCTCCGAGATTTACATTTAATAATACGTGAAGTATTAGGCGGTTTGGTGGGGTTTCTTCCAAACTTGGAGATTCCTCCGGTGGGCCGGTGGTCATCCGACCCGAAAAACGGGTCTCTGTGGTGTTTCTTTTATCATTTTTTGGAGGTGCTATCAACGTAAACCACGTTAGGTATTAATAAACTTTGCTTTGTGAGAGTTAGTTTTGAGGGTTTTGCGTGTGTGTGACTATCTCTGTAGGCTTTTATGTGTACACAAAAAGCTATTATTTAAGAGTCAAAACTCATAAACCAATAGAAGAACGCATAATTCAAAAACGCAAACGGATGTGAATACAATTTCGTTGAAAATGAGGTTCCTAGGTGGCACTAGAGAAATTGGACGAGCAGCGGTAGCCATTAAGACGAATAGAACTCAGTTGTTGCTGGACTATGGTATCATGATAAATCATGAACCAGGTTTTCCTATGCATGTTCCGCCCAAGGAGGTGGACGCAGTAGTCTTGACACATTGTCACCTTGATCATTCGGGTGCAATTCCGATTTTTCATGTTAAAGAGCAGAAACCTGTGTATGGAACACCGTTGTCTTTTGATTTAACCAATCTGTTGATTTCCGATCTTATACATCTGACAGGTTACTATCTTCCTTTTGAATATATCGAGTTACAGTCTATGATGAGAAACTGTGTTCATCTCGGTTATCGAGAAGAACAAAGCTTGGGAGATGTTCACTTCGAACTTTTAGATGCAGGTCACATCCCTGGAAGCGCCCAAGTTTTGGTGGAAGCGAATGGGAAGAGGGTGCTCTGCACTGGTGATTTCAACTCTTTGGACACGCGTCTTCTTCGTGGCGCGGATAGGGAGTACGGAAAGCTTGATGCGTTGATCATTGAAAGCACGTATGCTGATGAGGCGCATTCTGATAGGGTAGCGTTAGAAAAGGATTTTGTGGCGCGGGTTGCTGAAGTAGTGGAAGATGGGGGAACTGTTCTGGTTCCCGCGTTCAGTGTAGGGCGTTCACAGGAGATTGCTTGTTTGCTTGCGGCTTATCATTTCGAGCACTCTGTTGTGATGGATGGTATGGCTCGTAAGGTTAATCGAATAATGATGAATCATACGACGTATCTGCGTGATCCTCAATTGTTTATGAGTGCGATGCATGCTGTTACTTGGAGTAGGGGGTGGAAGGATCGGAGAGTAGCTGCTAAAAGGCCTGGTGTGATCATATCTCCTGCGGGTATGCTGAAAGGTGGACCTGCTGCTTTTTATATACAGAAAGTAGGGAAGAAACCGCGTAATGCGGTTTTTCTTGTGAGTTATCAGATTCCTGGGACGCCTGGTCGTGAGTTGCTTGAAAAGGGGAGGTGTGTGATTGATGGGAAGATGCGTAAGGTGAAGGCGCGGGTTGAGCATTTTGATTTTTCTTCTCATTGTGGTGCTGGTGAACTTCAAGAGGTGGTGAGAGGGTTGGAGGGGAATCCGGTTGTGTATGTGGTGCATGGGGCTGAGGGTAATTGTGAAAGGTTTGCAAAGTGGGTAAGAGAGGAAGTTGGGTTTGAGGCTGTTGCGCCGAAGGCTGGGGATTCTTGCGTCGTTTAAGGGAGAAAGATATGAGAATAGTCGTTTTGCGTGTTGGGTGTGTAGATTTAGGGGTTGTGAGGGGTATTCAAGTTGGTTTGTGTGAGGTTTTTTGTGGAACTGTTTGTGAAGTTTTTGGGCAGGTGATGGTGATGCCTCGAGATGCGTATAATGTGGTGAGGCGTCAGTTTCTTTCTAGTAGTATTTTGTCGAGGATTTGGAAGTGTGTTGAATCGTGTGGGGTTGATAGAGTTTTGGGGGTAACTGATGTGGATCTTTATGTGCCGCGGTTGAATTTTGTTTTTGGAGAAGCGGAATGTCTTGGAAGAGCTGCTATAATATCGTTGTGTAGGCTTAGATCGGAGTTTTATGGAGATTCGTCGGATAGTGGGCTTTTGATTGAGCGTTCTGTTAAGGAGGCTGTTCATGAGGTTGGGCATACGTTGGGGTTAGTGCACTGTCAAGATCCTTTGTGTGTCATGTTTTTTTCTAATAACATTGATGATACTGATCGTAAGAGATCTGTTTTTTGTGAAAAGTGTCATGGTTTAGTTGTAGAATGCTTGAAACGCGTATGAGACTTAGCATGCTTTTGTGTGGTTGATTGATGTTTTAGATGTGTTGGTTTGGGTTGAGGTTTTATCATGTTATTTGCGTGTATCTCTCTCTTTAGACCCCCCCCTATAATTTTTTTGTTCTT
>JAOUJL010000285.1 GCA_029883255.1 Candidatus Bathyarchaeota archaeon
GCTTAGAAACCCAGAGGCAATAGACGGAATAGCCCTTGCCACTTAGTACAAAGCCGGTCTAAGACCTTTCAACTTAATATCGTTCTTCACATACATTGTTTCAAAAACCTATAGGTAAAGCACAAAAGGACTAAAGCCCGAAGAAGTATCTTTCTATGGCAACTAGGTGATAGTATGGAACAAATCTTAACCATGGACGACCTAAACTTCAAAGACAAGGTAGCCTTAGTTAGAGTAGACTTTAACTCTCCGATAGACCCTGACAAAAAGAAGATTCTGGAAGATACAAGAATCCGAGTTCATGGCGAGACTACAATAAAAGAGCTTTCTCAAAAAGGTGCTAAAGTTGTAATACTTGCTCATCAAGGGAGACCAGGAGAACCCGACTTTATCCCACTGAAGCAACATGCAAAAGCTCTAAACAGAATCCTTGCCAAACCAGTAAAATACGTAAACGATCTATTTGGAGAAAAAGCGCAAGATGCTATTAAAGCTTTGAAAAGCGGCGAAATTCTCGTCCTAGAAAATGTTCGAACATTCCCTAACGAACGGAAGAAAGGCTCTCCTGAAGAACATGCAAAATCCGAGTTTGTGAAGGAACTTGCGCCACTTCTAGATGTATTTGTCAACGACGCCTTTGCCGCCGCTCACAGAGCTCACGTGTCCATAGTAGGATTTACGGCAGTGCTTCCCAGTGTCGCTGGTCGCGTCATGGAGAGAGAACTTAAGGCATTGGGCAAGGCGGTTGAAAAACCTGAAAAGCCTTGTATCTACATCCTTGGAGGAGCTAAAGCTGATGATGCTTTGAAAATATCGCGGTATGTGTTAGACAACAACACTGCGGATCACGTATTAACAGGAGGTGTTGTAGGTCACTTATTCTTAGCGGCAAAAGGCGTAGATTTGGGTAAACCAAACATGGAGTTCTTAGAAAAGAATGGGCTTATGATTTTCATACCCGGTATAAAGGAGTTAATGGAAAAATACTCGGAGAGAATAAAAGTTCCCGTTGACCTTGCCGTAGAAGTCAACAAAAAACGAAAGAGAATTCCAGTTGAAGAACTCCCAACGAAGCATCCTATATGTGACATAGGAGCCGAAACCATAAAGAAATATATTGGAACCATAAACGATGCGAGATCAATAGTTATCAGTGGACCCATGGGGGTTTTTGAGAACCCAGAATTTATGGCTGGTACTAAGGGAGTTCTGGAAGCAGTAGCCGCCTCAAAAGCTTTTTCGCTGATTGGTGGAGGACACACCGTTGCTGCTGTAGAACAGCTTGGGTTAAGAGAGAAGATGAGCTACGTGAGTACTGCAGGGGGCGCTCTAATAGAATTCCTTATGGGCGAGGAATTGCCAGGAGTTGCAGCACTCAAAGCAGCAGCCGTGCGCATGAAATGTCAAAGTTGAGAGAGTTTCTTCATGAAAAAATGAGATAACGTCTCTTTATTCGAGTCAAAGCGTGCGCCTACGTTATATGCTTGGCTAGGCATTCTCCAAGTTCATAATCGAAAAATTACTCGATGTTACTTCTTGCTCAAGCCTAAGGATAGAATCTTCGGATAGTTCGTGGGAAGGGAATAGTGTCCATTATGTTTTCTAGGTCAAGCATCCACGCGAGCAGTCGTTCGACGCCTAGTCCAAAACCCGTATGCGGAACCGTTCCATACTTTCTCAGGTCGATATACCACTCGTAGTCTTCTTGCCTTAAGCCAAACGCCTCAAGCCGTTTGAGCAATTCTCTTTTGTCATCCTCTCTGGCTCCACCCGTGGAAAGTTCACCTATATTTGGGACGATCAAATCTATAGACATGACCATTTCCGGATTTTCTCTATACGTCTTACAATAAAATGCCTTTATCTTCTTTGGGTAAGCATACACAAAGAGAGGCCCAAACTCTTCTGCCAAAGCCTTCTCTTCGTTAAACCCAAAGTCTTCTCCCCACTTGATCTTGAAGCTTTTTTTGCGAAGCCTCTCTATGGCCTCACCGTAAGTGATTCTGCTGAACGGAGGCTTTACCTTCGCCAATTTCTCTGCGTCCACTTCTAAGGTCTTAAGCTCTTTTCTACACTGTCTTGCAACATTCTGGCACACGTGACTCACGAGATCCTCCTCTAGGCACATCAAATCATCCATCGTTGAGAAAGCCTCTTCTGCTTCGACGTGCCAATACTCTGCGAGATGCCTTATCGTTCGACTCTTCTCCGCCCTGAACGAAGGTGCAACGCAGTAAACTTTCTCCAACGACTGGATTAATGCCTCCAGATGCAACTGAGCGCTCTGGGTGAGATATAACTCTCTGTCAAAATACTTCAACCCAAAAAGTGTGGCGCCCCCTTCGCACGCACTTGCTATGAACATGGGTGGCGAAAC
>JAOUJL010000046.1 GCA_029883255.1 Candidatus Bathyarchaeota archaeon
CAAACAAAAAAATGGTGAATAGAAACAGGTCACCTAACTCTTTCATATATCCTACTGTTCATTTCTGTTCTACTTCAGAAGTAGTACACTTTTTTCCATTCTATAGAAAAACATTGAATTCCAATGATAAACAATGAAATCTACAAATCCAATATTCCATGGTTCACTTTGGAAAATATATAGAAAGGTGGATGAGAAGTGGAAAAGTGTCTATGCGTGCACACCGATCCAGAACTATCTTTGAAACGCATTTACTTTTGGGTTAGAGACCGTAGTAAGAGTGATTCATGCGTGTGCAGCGTGCAATTTTACCATTCTATCAAAAATCCAGTAACTGTATCATTATAGGTTCTGCCATTATATCGTGGGGCATATCTTGTTCTGTCCCAATATGGTTGTCCAATAGTTAACGGTACTACCTCGTCTAATTGAGGTTCAACAAAAATCATTCCACGATCTGTAGTGTTGAAACAGTTCAACGCATGGCTCCAATCATCAAAGAACGCTCGAACATGTCCACATCTGTAACCTGCTTTGAGAGCGTTGCTTCTAAACTCTGCTGCATAATTTGCACAGGTGTATTCTTGGTCTTTGTACGGATTCTTATCGGTCTGATCTGATTCAATGAACTGCAAGGCTTCCTGGTAAGTCGGGTCCCTCAGTTCTCCGCCACCAGAAGTACAGCTCATATGAACTGTGACTGCACTTAGAAAAGTCAAGACCATACAGAACGCCAGGATGCGGGATAAATGTCTCCTGAACTTTGGCATTTTCCCTTCCACGACTTTTCTCTTTCGACGCCAATATTTCAGTTCTTGACATCGGTGGTTTTCTGGACTCACATGTTCAGAGCAAAATGCTCCCCGACAAAAGCAGCATCCAAATGGAAAAGTGACTTCTCTGCCACATTGTTCACATGTTGACATCTTGCTCTAATTAGATTTATCACGTACATCCATTTTATTCTTGCTATTTTATATACATAACAACTGTCATGCGTGCGCTTGTGTGTGGAGACACAACAAAAATTCAATGTTTCTATTTGAGAATTTGTGAAGTGGTCTATATGCCTTGGTTAGCGTATATAGGATATATCTCCGTTATCTTGTTTTACAACATCAAGTAAGCGAAGGTCTAAGCTTATTGTCAGTTTCCTTTGACCAGTTATGTTTGTTGCTTTTATTGTGAAAAACTTTGTATTCTTTCTCTCGTTATATGTAGGATCAATTTCTGAGATTTCTTCGATACCGTACAATTCTCCGTTTATCATGATGACTAATGGTCTGCCTTTCGTGTTTAGCTTAACCATTGTTTCATTTCTCCACGTAGGCTTCAAGATTAACTATTGTAGGCTGTTTTAATGGTGTTATTTCCCGTCCTTACACATTCCCATTTACATAATACTGCGTTTACCTTCAACATGCCAGCCAATCTATAGTCCTATGGTTATGCCCGAGGTTGTATCTCTGTTCATATTCGACCTCGGCTGTACAGCTTTGTGGAACACTTGGAAGATGAAAAGACTGTTAGCTGCTAAAGGTCGTTCTGACGTAGCTAGACATCAGATGGAAGTCCAAGTAAACCCCTAACATAAAGGTTCCATGAACTAAATGGTTTAGTGGCGCCCTGGCCGGGATTTGAACCCGGGTCGGGCGGGCGACAGCCGCCTATACTAGACCGGACTATACTACCAGGGCATCAAATTCCATAAAGAAAGAAGAGGTCTACTTAAATTTTGTCAAGCACATTTCCGCTTCCATGAGAAGCCTTCTTCTTGAAATAATCCTCTCTAAGCTTAGCCGCCATCTTGTTGTCCTCCAGAATTAGTGGTCCCCTATAACCGCATCTTCTACATTCCCAAGTAGACCATAGTTGTGGCAGGCCAGACGCCCAAAACACATCGGTTGAACCACATTTAGGGCAAAACTTGACACGCTTCATCGCGTGCTCTATATTCTTCTCTTCTCTTTTCAATTTCGCAACGTTCCATTTTTCTTTCAACAATTTGCCAAGCGCCACAAAATCAAACTCTCTAGACTCAGCTCCACAGAGAGGACAACGCTCACCAGCATGCATCTCCTCGCCACACACGCACTTAGAATTCGGACACGTCCATCCTACCATAACAATCACGCATCTCATTAGAGAAACTGTTGACTTTTTTACGTCGCTCCCTCAAAGCTGAGAACCCCATAGACGTAGTGGCGGGCCCGTCGGGAATTGAACCCGAGACCCCCGGGTTAAAAGCCCGGTGCTGTGGACGCTTTTGAACTCTATCCTTGCTGAGCTACGGGCCCTCTTTTACCTTCACCATTAAAGATTAAATTAAGGGTTTCTGTCACTTGTAATCTCGAAACGTCTGAACCGAACTTCAATATACTGGAGTTTCAGAATTCAAACAAAAAGATGCAGGAAATATTCAAATCACAAGTTATTCGAAGTCGCCGTTGTGTAGTTTGGTTCTAGAAAATAACCTTATAAATACTTAAAAGTGCAACAATGCTTAACAACTTGTGAATAAACATGACAAACGAGTATGCTGCCTTAGCTTTCTGGATGTGTACCACGATTTTGGGTATAATGGGTTTCATCTTGTCATTGGGAGGACTGCTTCTTCCGTGGGAAGGCCACACCGCTGGAATTATGACAGGCGGCGCTACATGGGCTGTTTATGGCTGCGTAATAATATTAGCTGGTCTCTTCGTCTTAATAATGCCCGGATCCCTCAACGCAAGCCCAGTGCTCATGGCAGCTGGAAGCCTACTCATAATATTCAGCGTGATTTACTCGTTCTTCAACACATCGGGTCTGGTATCCTACGGAATATACGTCGCTCTAATAGGCGCAATAATAACATTCATCGGAGCAATTTTCTCCGCGATATACATCAAGTTTAAAGAAATGGCTAAGTAGACACCGTCTCCTGCAACGATTTTCAAGCCAACGATTTATGCTAAGAATACGGAAAAGTGTAAAGCTACCCGCGTCTTAGTTTTTGTTGCTTCTTCGGAACTATGTGGTGAATTTTTCTCCTTCTGTAGCAATGCGTTCCAGCGCCATGTTAAGGTTGATGAGCCCATCGTTTGTTTTTGCGGAAACGGGTATCAGAAAGAACCTCAACCCCAACCTGTAAATAGCGTGCATCATGTCACGACTGAGTAAACGTCTCGTTCCAGTCAACTCTTCTTCAATCGCTGATTCTAACGTCTCAGGAGAAGCCGACCAGTCTACAATGCGATCTACGTCTTCAGATGGAAGGAGATCACATTTCGACAGCACATACGTTTGAGGAACAAAAAAACGGTTGTATACAGCAGCGGACAAAAACATGTTTGAAACGTAATTAAGGGGACTAGCAGAGAATACGGAGTCGAAGAGATATATGATCGCTTTAGGCTCCTTAGTTAGTTCATTCACAATGTAAGGTCCACTGGCCCTGAAGGCAAAGAGTTCCATTTGACCCGGGGTATCTACAATAACCATGTCGGAATTGAGATTTCTAATTTCTCGACCAAGCCTTTCCGCTTCTTCTGCGATTAGATCTGCTGCCATTACGAGTGCACCGTTGGGCCCAAGCTTGTATTCTTCCATTAATCTTTGAACACTCACGTAGTCGCGGGCGTCGATGTCCGGTGTGTATGGCAAGGTAAGGACTCCGGGGTCCAAATTCACGATTGCCACATTTTGTTTCTGAATTTTTAGCCAGTCAGCGAAGCAAGCGGTAAGGAGCGATTTCCCTGAACCCGCTGTGCCGACTATAAAGATTATAAGCATTTAGAACACCTATCGTGTGAACGAAACAGCCAAAATAAATTCGTTGCGTTTGTTTATTTGTTTTAGGGTTTGCTCGGGCACTCAGATTTCAATCATCTTTTTCAATGTTCAATCTGCATCTTCGCTTCGACTCACACAATAGCTGTAAGACAACATCTGTTTCTTGATTCACGAACCGACGCAAGTAATACCTGTTTGTCACGCTGTCACAAATACTATACGAATTTTTCACTTTTTCTGAGTACCCCTTATGAGAAATACCATTCCTTTCTTAGTTTTACTTTGGGCATGCGAACTAAACCTTGTGGGAGGGGGACTTATCTGACTATGGTATCTAGCACATTTTATCGCAACAGTTTCTCCGTCTTGCGAAATCCAAACAACACGCGCATCTCCACCACATTGAGGACACCTAACATGATCGCCTGCCTTGGTCATCTTTATATTCACGCCTTCCGTAAAGAAGTATAGCTTCTAACATAAATGGGCTCTCTTCCTTAATAAAGCCCTTTTTTCGTAGAAGACACTTCAATGAATTTAGCCTTCAAAAACAGTAAAAGGTCAGCTGGCATCATTTTTTCAGTATTTGCCTCAAGGTATGTATACAAGCGGTTTTTACTGGTAAATTAGAGTTCTAGTCTGTCCCTCGTTCTTCGTGGAGCGGATTCTCTAATTATGCTTATTTGCGCTTCCGAAAGATAGAGGGTAATTAACAGTGTTAGAAAGAAACATATAGCATCAGCGCCCTATAGCTCAGAACCATCATTGCTTACAACCTGTAAGGTAGACCAATGGTCAGGAGCCTTCTTTTCATTATGAACAGAATCTATGTAGTAAACGTCGTTGTAGTAGAACCATATATCTACACTAGGATATGAATGAGTCTCGTAGTAATTGTAAGGCATACCCCTCCTTTCCACCAGCCTCTGAGAATCATCATCATAGTATGGGCCAGATGTAGCTTCCAACGCCAGCCATTTATCATTCTCATACACTTCCACCCACGCGTGCCCCCCTTCATCTCCCCCAAAATTTACTAATCCCAAGACAACCCTCACGTCCTCCGCTTCAACACCCTCAGCCCTTAAAAGAGACACCAACGTGTTCGCTTGTTCTTCACAATCACTTGCCTCTCTTGGTTTTGCTGGATTCGTGTCATAGCTAGGAGTGTCCACAAGGAAGACGTGGGGCACCAGCCATTTTTCATCCACACCATTCAGCGTAGCATCAGAGACCCACACCCACCCTACGGCTGCCCTATAAGCTGCTATCTTTCCATTTACCCCGTCTGACAAATGCCTAACTGCAGAATCAAACGGAGTAACATAATCCTGATAAGGCAACTCATGCGTAGCGTTGGGATTCCATAGTTGCGGTTGTAACAATCTCTCTAATTGCATATCAGGTCTAGGCGGATAATCAGGGGTTATTTCAAGGATCACATATAAAGCTAAGAATGTCCCTAACACTATGGCTGGTATCATAAAGATTACTAAGATTACAATCTCCAACGACGTATCATGACTGATATCTTCCATGATTCCCCTTTTCCTATATTCCATCATTCTCTAATGTTAACGAGCAATTCTTAAGGGTTCAGAACACACAATATTTATCAATGATACATAGAAAAAAAGTCGAATCGCGTACAAAAGAATAGAATAAAACCGTGAGAAACAAAGTTACAGCAAGAAAGTTTGCCGATAATATCAAGCTTGAGTCTTAACAGGCTTGATTTTGCCACCCTTCTTCAGAACCATATCCGACAGTTGAACAAGAGCCTTGCTGATATATTTTCTGGCTACAACGGAGTTTTCAGCAGTTGTTGATAGATGAAATTCTATTTTGGAGATTACTTCGCCACCTTTGGGATGAGATTTTATATAAACATACGGGTTATCATGCATCACATGATCGATAATCGGAGCCATTTCCGACTCCACAACTCGAGTTACGTCTATACTTGTTTCAAAAAACGTCACATCACCTGCAGCTTGCCTGAGAATAGACGCAACAGACCCCTCAAATATAGCCGTCATTTCAGACGGAACCCCAGGCAGCGCCACTAAAGTTGTGCCCTCACATTCTATAATCACACCCGGTGCAGTTCCAACCGAATTGGGTAGAGGTCTACCACCTTCAGGAAGCTTCGCCATCTTAACGCGAGGAGGAGTCAACTCCGCTTTCTCCATCCGGCCCTGCTCCACATACATGTGATATTTCTCCTCCACCATTTTCAAAGCTTCATCGTCAATTTCTAACTTACACCTTAGCGCCTTAGCAACGCCTTCCAACGTTTTGTCATCAAACGTTGGGCCAAGTCCGCCTACGGTGATTAAGAAATGAGGTTTCCTTCTCGTGGCTTCCTTCACCGAGGATGCTATTTCGTTCACGTCGTCTCTGACCACGGTGATTCTTGAAACTCTGCCTCCTAAACTCGTTATTCGTTTCGCTAACCAATGAGCATTTGTATTCAATGTCTTTCCAATTAGAAGCTCTGTTCCAACGCAGATGATTTCTATTGAACAAGCCATACTACTATTCTCCTACCAGCTGAAACATCAATTCAAACAGATAAATGAAGATTATTTAGTAACTACTTGACGCAGAATAGTGCACGATTTTCATATAAAAAACAGTCTGTTACCTACGCAAATGGTTCAAACGCTCTGCATTACGCTCCGTCTACTTTTTCTTGCCGAGCCACCACTTCAAGTAATCTTTCCGCTCTTTCCGCCGTTGCTCCTCCGCAGACTCAAAGCTAGGTCTCAACTTTTCACGCAGCTCCGTGAGTTCTTGAGGCGTAAGAGACAGCCCACAGCTCTTGCATGCATAGCGTTTTGTAACCGAAATATACTTCAGTTCACCACCACATTCAGGACAGTACCGCATGTAGCATCTACCTTTTCCCGTTTTACTCCACCAGATAGAACGAAGAAGCATGAGAAATAGCTTTTGGTTTCATTTCGACGTGTGAGAAGAAAGCAATTCTTGTGGGATTAGTGTGAAGACGCGTTTCGTTTTCTAGGTATCTGGAAGAAAATTTATGTTATGAAATTGGTTAGTCCAGCTTCCTTGGCAAGCTTGATGGCTTGTTCTCTCTCGTCTTCGGTAAGTCTTCTTCGAAGCTCTGGGATTTCGTGAGCTCTCCATTCTGGACGGTATTGAAACATCAGGTTGGTTCTAACCCATGTTCCAAGGTTTTGGGCTATCCAGTTCAAAATGGGCTTTGTGCAACAATCAAGATGTTCTGGCAAGACTAGGACACGGATGAGGAGTTCACCGTACTTCTTGCTATATAGATGATTCCGCGTGCATGCCTCCCAGTAGCCTGATGCATTGGAGATTTTTTTGGCGCACTCGTTTGATCCATACTTGAAATCGAGAAGGTAGACATCTATAAACCCGGCGAGAAGCTTAGCGGTTTCTTCACTGTAGTAGGAGTTAGAGTTCCAAACCACGGGTATGTTCACGTCCACGTGTCGGAACGTTTCCAGCCACTGTTGAAGCCAAGGCGTCGGGTCACCGCCGACCAGATTAACGTTTCTGCATCCACTTTTGCGTAGGTGTTCCACCGGTTTTGCCAGCCGTTCGGGTAAGAAGATTTCGCCCTTTTCATACCATTGAGATATGGACCAGTTTTGGCAGTGGCGACACTGCATAGTGCAGCCGAGCGTGAAAATTGTTCCAGACGGGACGAGTTCTGGTTCTTCGCCTGTGTGCTGGAACATGGTGGAAACTGTTATTTGGGTTCCGCACTTGCAGTGTCCCAGTTCTCCGTTAAATCGGTTGAAGCCGCATCTACGAGTGCAGAAGTGACAGCTTTCTAGAATCCGATTTGCTATTTCGATCTTCAAGTCCAGATACGACTTCTCTGGGGCTTCAAGTTGTTTAAGTTGTTTTTGATTTGAATCAAAAATTTCTTGTAGGCTGTAAAATTCTTCGGTGAGTTTATCGTGTAGTTTCCACAATTTTGCAAGCGAATCGCGTTTATCGAAGTCTGCGGACAGTTTCTTAGCGATTATGAACTTGGCTGGTTTGCCATCTTGCATAACGTCGAAGTATCTGGCCAGGCTTGCTCGAGCTTTCTTGTCCTTCAGAACAGCTGTGGCATCAGGTCTCCAAGCAGTCCACATTATGTTTGTTTCCTAGAATAAGTAGTTGAAAAACTGGTGTATAAAGTGTGATGGTTAGAGCGAGTTGGGGAGAGACAGAGACGGTATAACTTCGTCGAGGGTTACTAGGCTTAACACATTGATTCTATAGGTCGCCGAGAAAGATTTGAGCTTCTTCCTGCGTAGAAATCAGCTTGTTCTCCAACAGTTTCGCCGTCACCTTATCCTTCGCATCCTTTTTACTTACTGCATCAGACTTTTCAAAAAGTGATTGCAGAATCCAACGTTCTACAAGATTGGGTAGGTGAGTTATCCTTGGCGGTTGCTAAATAACGTAATACGGATAAGAGACACCACCCGGATAAAATTGACCCCGTATGGCAATTTTTTGTCCACATGCTGGGCAGCACATGTCCTTGGTTAGATGCCACTTCACGATGTCGAAACTGAACCGTTTAATCAGCAGCTCTCCACAGTTTGGACAGTATGTATTCTCGTAGCGGTGTCCCGGAACGTTTCCCATATACACGTAGTTAAGGCCAACCTCACGCGACACATCGCAGGCTTGTTCAAGCGTCTCCAATGGAGTTGAAGGAATCTCAGTTACCTGATAGTTGGGATGAAATCTGAGCAGATGGAATACTGTGTCTTTCCCAAGGTTATCTCTTATCCACATGGCCAGTTCACGAATTGTTTCCATCGAATCTCCTATCTTCGGAACCACCAAGTTGGTTACTTCAATATGTATATCGCATTTCTTCATTTCTTTCAGGGATTCGTAAATTGGTTCCACGGATGGAACCGTTGCAAATTTCTTATAAAATTCCGGGTCTCCTGCACCCTTAAAATCCACTGTTGCAGCGTCCAAGATTGGAGCTATCAATTGAACAGCCTCGGGACCCATGTATCCGTTGGTCACAAAAGTGTTGAAGATCCCTTCCTTATGAGCCAACATCGCCGTGTCGAAAGCATACTCGAAGAAGATGGTTGGTTCAGTGTATGTGTAGCTTATGCCTTGGCATCCATCATCCTTCGTGGCCTTCACAACTTTTTGTGGCGGGAAATCGTATCCCTGAATTTTCTTTTCCTGACTGATCAACCAGTTGTCACAGAAACGACAGCGGAAGTTGCAGCCCACCGTGGCGATGGACATAACCTGCGAACCGGGATTAAAGTGGGAGAGAGGCTTTTTTGTTATCGGATCAACACATACAGAACAAGCCTTAGCGTACACGAGCGAGTAGAGCTTCCCTTTCTCATTTTTTCTAACCAAACAGAACCCTACAGCGTCTTCAGCTATTATGCAACGCCTTCCGCAAAGGTTGCAACGCACCTTGTTTCCTGACAACTCTTCGTAAAGCATGGCTTCTTTTACCATCTTACTCCCTCTCTTACTCCTTCTCCTCCTCCAACTGAATCCCACTTCCGTTAAACCGTATAATCAACGACCTTGCTACGGCTTTGAAACCCCGCCTAGACCCGTTTAACTCGACGAGGTTTGCTTCCCTAAGCTTGTTCATGTGGAACCAGACGGTCATACGTGGCTCAGACGTTATCTGTTGCAGTTTAGAAATCGTTAGCCTGTTGGGGTATGCTCTTATGAGTTCTTGGAGTATGCG
>JAOUJL010000286.1 GCA_029883255.1 Candidatus Bathyarchaeota archaeon
CTTCGCAACCAGCGGTGATGACTCGAGCAGCCTCTTAGCTTCTTCCATATTCGATAAGACTTGATATTTTGAGGATTCACGGTAAAGATAAGCCATAGGGTTAACTGGACCGTAGCCCTCGCCTAAATTCAATCCAAACCTTATCGCAAGAGTCACAAGCTTCTTAGCGTTTTCAACAGCCTCGGGTATATTCTTCCCCTTAGCGAGCTCGGCTGCTATGGCCGCTGAAAAGCTACACCCGGTGCCATGGGTAGTCTTAACATCCAGTTTTGGGGCCTTAAAAACTCTAAATTCACCCATATAGTAGAGAACATCCACCGCACCTTGCTGGTCTATATGGCCGCCTTTAACAATAACTGCTTCAGGTCCAATCTTAGAAATCTTTTTGGCGGCGATTTCCGCGTCTTCCATATTTCTAATTCTTACTTTCGCCAGTCTCTCAGCCTCAAACTTGTTGGGCGTTACCACAGTAGCTTTCGGTAGCAGATGCTCTTTTAACGCATTAACTGCATCAGGTTCCAGAAGAGCTGCTCCAGACTTGGCGATCATAACGGGGTCCACCACGAGGGGAAATTTATACTTCGAAATCTCAGATGCAACAGCGTTTATTATTCCCTGCGTGTGAAGCATCCCAGTTTTTCCAGCGTCGATGCCAATGTCCTCTGCAACGGTCTTTATTTGTTTCCTAATCATTTCGGTGTTCACGTCTTCGACACCTATGACTGAACAAGTGTTCTGAGCGGTTATTGAAGTGAGCGCTGTGGTTCCGTGGACGCCCAGAGCCGCAAACGTCTTGAGGTCCGCCTGTATCCCTGCGCCGCCTCCAGAATCGCTTCCCGCTATCGTTATAGCCACAGGAATCTTGCCCTTCACCTTTTTAATCCAAACCATATTTTAAATCGCCTTCTCAAGGGCGTAAAGAGATAGGGCTGATACTATGAAAGAAGGAATGCTTGAGCCGATTGCGGTGTATACATAGAAGAATAGGAAATATGCGATTATGCCAATAGCCCAAGCGACCATTGCCTTGACCTTAAGACGTTTTGCAGAGGCGTAGAATTCCTTAACGCTATATTCTCCTCTTCTTATGAGATAAAAATCCGCGAAGAGTACTCCGAGCAGGGGCACAAAAGCAGGCCCTATGTACATGAGAAGAAAGCTCTCATACGTCAGTTGCCACTCCTTGGGTAATAAAGCTGCAATGATTACGCTAACAATGGTTATAGCCACAATAAGTTTTCGCTGGCTAAACTTGAGGGAGACATTCTGTATTGAAACAGCCGCTGAATAAATGTCAGCAAAGCCGTTGTCCGTCTCATCAACCAACAACATGATGAGTGCTAGTGCTCCAAACGTGATGGAAACTATTGACCGGACAACATCCGTGCCGGGATATGCTAATACAAGTAAAGCACCTAAAGAGTAAAACCAGAAATTCGCGAACGTGTAGCCGCTTATAGTACCTACAAAAGCTCCCTTCTCACTCTTTGAAAACCTGTTGTAATCTGATACTAAGGGCCACCATGAAATCGGCATAGCTATGACCAAGTCCAAGGCCAAGGCTATTGGCAGGGATCCATCTCCCTGAAATAAGACGAATTCATGGGACTTTGAAAGAACGATGTATGTGATGTACGCTGTAGCGCCAAATGCAATCCACACAGCAAATTTCTTGAGCCATTGCCTTACCACCGCTACTGGACCACCCAACGCAAGAAACATGCAACATCCGGCAAAGAAAATTATCCAGAAGTATCTGGTGTAATCCCCTAAAAATGGACCCAAAAACATCGCAGCGTCAGACATTATCAGTATCTCAAAAGCCGCCCAACTAACCAATTGCAACACGTTAAGCAATGTTGGAAGATAGGATCCCTCTCTCCCTAACACACCTCTCAAGCTAACCATGGTCGGTATGCCATACTTACTTCCTATACTACCAGCCGCAGCGAGCATGGCAGAACCTATGATTGATCCGAATAAGGCTACAGCTAAAGCTTCAACCAGAGAGAGGCCCGGTATAAGCAGACTGCCTGCCTGGAGCACTAGAAGACCGATAGCTAGGCTAGACCATAGAATAAGATAATCTAGCGATCTCAAAATTTTCTTCTTAACCGGTACGGGTTCAACTCCCCATTCAGGAGGTAACTCAATTGTCAATTTGTTGTGTCGCCCTGTATATTCCCGAGAAGCTAGGTTAAACCCTGGATTCTGACCCGCAACGTTTAACACAACGTTAAACGCATGTTCCCTCCGCCAGTATTATCTGGATCAGGTTCTAAGGGTCGACGGCGCGTTTTGCCGTCCTCTCAGCTGGGTTTTGCCCTAGCTCCCCCTCTTTTCTGATGGGTGTTGTGGAGATTGTTTT
>JAOUJL010000287.1 GCA_029883255.1 Candidatus Bathyarchaeota archaeon
TGGCAGGTTACCTATCAGATAGGGCGTACACGTGCAGGAGATTATTATGCCCATTTTTCTGAAAGCATCTATTACCAAATTTTGTTTCTCTGCGAATTCTTCGGAGATTCCTAGTTTTCTCCAATTTTCCAAATCCATTCCTGCGGGATTCAAAGTCGTAAGTACTCTGACTTTTCCATCTTTTGCCAGTTCGTTTAGAAATTCTAGACCAGCATCTCCGAGGTTATGATAGGACACGCCTGCGACTTGAACAGAGCCCACTTTTATGAGTTTTTCAGCGCCGTAAATATTTCCTAAGGCAACAAGTATCTCCATAGATTTTTTTACCGCGTAACCCTCTTCGCCATCCAGCATTCTTTCTTCTTCTTTAGTGAGGTACATACGATCACAAGAATTTCTTTAAATCAACTTTTCTGTATCCTTCTTTTTCGAAGCCTTTACCTGTTTCTTTGAAGGGAATCGTTGCGTCTAACCCCATCTTACATGTTGTGGCTTTTTTTCCTTCAGTTAAATCTCCAGACGGATCAAGAGAAGACCCTCTCTGGTTCGGTAGAATAACAGCGGCTTTGTCTGCCTGAAATCTCGTTGCAATAGCCCACTCAACATCATTTTGATCATAGATGTTTATGTCGTCATCCACAACAACACAATGTTTCAATGACTTGTGTCCTTCAAAAGCTGCTACAATCGCTTTCTTCCCATCATCTGGATTCTTTTTCTTTATCTGCACCACTGCATGGAGCCAACTGCAACCACCCGGAGTTATGTAAACATCCTTACACTCACAGACTTTATTCACTTCATTAAAGATCGTTGGTTCTTTAGGCATCCCCATCAAAAACTTATGTTCATTTCTTCCAGCAAGAATGGTCTGATAAATTGGTTTTTCTCTGTGAGTTATGCATTTAATCTCTATCACCGGTTGCTGCCTCACCTTATCAACAATCCCCGTAAGATCTAGGAACGGCCCTTCTGACACGCTTTCTTTTGTTATCCTCCCCTCTAACACAATCTCGCAGTCTCTCGGAACCTCAAGATCGATGGTCTTACACTTCACCAACTCTGTTTTCTCTAGCACGTTAGCCATTCCCATTTCGTCAACACCCTTCGGCAGAGACGTAGCGGCAGCGAGAAGAACAGCAGTTGAGTTGCCTATGCAAAATGCTATGTCGAGTTCGCCACCAGACTTTTTGAGGGCGGTGTCTGTTCCTCTCTCTTCAACGATTCTAGCCACAAACTTTTTCTTATCTAGCAACATTAACCTGTGGAAACACGTGTTTCTACCCAACTCAGGATCTTTTATTATAGCGATAGCGGATGCAATGTATTTTCCACCATCCTTTTCTGTGTACCTCATTATCGGAAGCTTTATCAAATCAACAGTTTTCTCAACTATTTCTTGGCATTCGCCCTTCTCCACAACATCCGGAGGCAAAGGATTCTCTATAGCAGTGGACAGCTTATGCAACAATTGCTCTTTCTTTATGTTCAAACCTCTGGCAATCAGATCCTTAGAAGAAACCAAGCCAGCCACAACAGGCATGCTAGATTCTTTCACCTTTTCAAAAAACACAGGTTTCTCGCCGAGAGCATCTATTATCCCCGCCACCTCATACTCAGTTGACACCTCTTTTCTTATCCTTAGCAATTCTCCATTTTTGTCAAGCTGCTCCAAAAAACTTCTAAAACCCAATCATTTCCCTCCATATCTCAAGTAGGTTCATTTTTCCCTTTATATTTTTGAACCCCAATCTTTGTCCTCAAAACTTCAAATCCTTTCTTTTCCATGGCTGCTGCAACCGCTTCCTGCAATTCTCCGGGAGTCAACGCTACCATGCATCCTCCGCCGCCACCCCCAGTTAGTTTCGCCCCAAAAGCCCCATGCTCTCGAGCCAAGTTCACCAAATAATCTAATTCTTTACAGGAAACTTCGATTTCCTGAAGTAACCGATGATTTTCATTCATCAACTCACCAACTTTTCTTAAGTCAAACTCTTCCAATGCCTTTCTCGCTACGAAGGCTAAATCTTCTGCTTGCTTGAACAACAAATCGTATTTTCTTGGATTTCTTTTCTTTCTCGCTGCAACCCCAGCAACCATTTCCTTAGTATCAGCCACAATTCCCGTGTTGCCCATAACAATTTCAACCGGTTGTCTTATGCTTAGTTTCTCGATTGCGTTTGGACCTCCGCTTAGATTCCTCTTGAACCAGATTAACCCTCCATATGTTGCCGCAGTATTGTCGATGCCTGAGGGGGTTCCAGCATAAGCTTTCTCAGCTTCATAAGCAATTTCATTAATCTTCTCATCTGACAAATCCATTTCAAATCCTTCTGCTATGGCTCTGGCAATTG
>JAOUJL010000289.1 GCA_029883255.1 Candidatus Bathyarchaeota archaeon
CTTCTCTCATTCCGACCACTGTTCAGGACTTAGTGCGTTTTATTAGTTCGGTGACTTGGTTTCCCAGTGACCTGGCACTTTTCATCGCGTGTTTGTCTTTTCTTACTTCTCCTTTTTTCGTTCCGTAGCCTGCGATTCCCAGCCCTGTTACTAGCATGTCGTGTCCGAGGAAAAAGTTGTTGATGACTGACAAGGCGCTTACGCTTCCTCTTCGGCCGGCAACTACTATTGCGCCGCAGACCTTGTTTCCTAGCTTGTGATATGGGTATCTTAGCGCGTATGTGCGGTCCATGAATGTCTTTGCTTGGCCACTGACTGACCAAAAGTATACCGGGCTTCCTAGGATTATTCCGTCGGCTACAAGGACTTTTTTGTAAACTTTTTGCATGTCGTCTTTGATTCTGCATTCACCTGACTGGTGGCACGTCATGCATCCGTCGCATGGAGCTATTTTCATTTCAGAAATTCTCAGTAGTTCTGTTTCTGCTCCGTTTTCTTTCGCTCCGGCGAGGGCTTCTTGTACCAGGATTTCCGTGTTTCCACCTTTCCTTGGGCTGCAAACGATTCCGAGAACTTGCAGGTTTGAGCCTCCTTCCAGTGGACATATCTGTGATTCCATGTTTTGTTTGTGCTTCTAACTCTTGCGCTGGGTGTACCAATCGACAAGCTCAGTTAGGCCTTCTTTGATGGAAAACTTAGGATTGTAACCCAAAATTTTCTTTGCTTTGCTTATGTCGGCATAGCCGTGGCGGATGTCGGTTGGCCGAGGATCGGCATATATAGTTTCCAAGTCTTTCCCGTTCATAACGTCTTTAAGAGTCTCTGCCACTTGGTTTAAACTTATTTTTTCGCCGGTGGCTATATTGAAGATTTCTCCGCTGGCATTCTTTTTCTTTAGGGCTAGCATGTTTGCTTCGACCACATCTTTGACGTAGACAAAGTCTCTGGTCTGTTTCCCATCTCCGTAGATTATGGGCGGCAGTCTCTTCAAGATTCTGTTCACGAAGATAGAGATCGCGCCTCCGTAGCTGCCATGTATGTCAACGTTTTGCCTCGGGCCGTACACGTTGAAGAAGCGCAGACAAACCGTTTCGAGGCCATATGCTTTATAGAAAACTCGAACATAGTTCTCTGCAGCCAGCTTCGAAACTCCGTAAGGCGATGTTGGATTTGGAACCATGTCTTCTTTCTTAAGCGGCGACTTTGCGTCGCCGTAGATTGCGGCTGAAGAGGCAAACACGAACCGTTTCACACCAAGATCTGAGGAGGCCTTCAGGAGGTTCAATGTTCCTACAACGTTTATGTCGTTTGTGAGGATTGGATCTTTCACGGAACGCGTCACGCTGGCTAACGCGGCTTCGTGGAAGACAGCGTCAATGTCTCTTATTGTTTCCTTTACTAGGTCGAAATTTCGGATGTCGCCCCTAACGAAGTGAAACTCTTTCTTGTTTTGATGGTGAGCTATGTTCTCGAGGCGTCCCGTTTCCAAGTTGTCGATGACGGTGACGTCGAAGCCTTTTTCCATCAGCTCGTCTACGATGTGGCTTCCGATGAAGCCGGCTCCGCCTGTCACTAGAATGTTCTCGTGCTTATGCGCCATTTCAGATGCTCACCTTCGCGCGCGCAAAGATCCATGTGAATGGAGAATTCTTATAGATTTTGTGAATCGGAACTACGAATCTTTGATGCATTGGTTTTCGAGTGCTGCCGTCAGCGAGGGATCCAAAATAGGAGCCATGTATGAATTTCGCGCGCGTTATCAGAGGAGCAGGGTCGCATCCTATTTCTCTAGAGAAGCACCGCAGCAACGGCGTCTGTCATCCCCAGCTCGGCCAGCTGTGTTGTTTCTTCAGTCTTGAAAAGTTTTGATTCATAAGATGTGCCTAGGGTTTTGACTTGGAGAAACATGTTCTCAAGCATGTACCCTACTTCCCATAGGGCTCGGCTGGTTTTCTCGTTTCGGCATAGTATGATCGCCGTTTCAGCTCCGTCTAGTTGGGAGCGGATGTCTACGTTTCTGACAAGATGTATGTCGTGGGTTGGTTTTCCTCTCGTCCATTTGGCGTAGTTGAGAAACAGTCTGTTTAGCAGGGAAAACTCTTTTGTCCAGTTTATGTAACGGAAGAGCTTCCCGTCTTTTGCGAGGTAGACACATGTGTAGGCTTGGCCTCCTCCCCATGTGGGTATGGTTAACCCCCAGAGCATGTTCCATACATGCTTGCGTATGTGGTGAGGTGTCCTGCCCTTTGCGGCCCACAGCAGCTGGGATATGTCCCTTTCTGTTGCTGAAGAGCCCGATTTGTTGGATGACTTGAGGTGTTTTAGTTGTGGCAAG
>JAOUJL010000288.1 GCA_029883255.1 Candidatus Bathyarchaeota archaeon
TGCTTCTTAGATGTGTATTGGCCTAAGTTTCGGCGTATTGATCTTTTGCGGGCTGTCCGGACGTATCAGAGGCGGAAGAGGCGTTTTGGCCAGTAGAATGTGCGTGTGCATGTGGTCTAATATATAGAGGAATATGTTGGAGTGAAGATAGAACTTAAGCCGATAGGGGTAGTGCGTTCTCCTTACAGAAGTAAGGAAGATGTGTTGCATCGAGTCAGTTCTACGGTTTGTGAGATTGAAGTTTCTAAAGAATTCGAGAAGGGTTTAAAGGATGTTGAAGGATTCTCCCATCTCATAATCTTGTGGATATTTCAAAGTCTAAAGGTTATTCGCTTCACGTAAAACCCGTTTGGCCAAAGGCTTACGCGGCGTTTTTGCCACAAGACATCCTGTTAGACTTAGCCCATAGGTTTCAGTGTTGTAGAACTTTTGGAAAGAAAAGGAAACATATTGAAAGTTAGGAGTCGACATAGTAGACAGCACACTAATTGTGGACATAAAACCGTATACGTCACGTGACCGAAAAGGAAATATCAGAACAGGTTGGCTAGAAAAAGAAGCCTGATCAAAAGCGTAATGAGAGGAAGGAAACTTAACCCCTTTTCTTAGCGCTTACTATTGAAACCACATCCCTGTCCTTTAACACATGGTCTTCTCCAATTCTCTTCTTTTCATGAGCCTCAACTGCATAGATGAAACTTTCCCCTAATTCTGTGTGAATTAGGTAAGCTAATTGTCGTGCAGTGGTGCCGTAGGGCACAATATATGCGTCTGGAAGCACTCGGCCCTCGTGATCACTGAGATGTTCAAGGTCTTCAATTGGATAAACGACAATCATATTCAACAGTTTAAAGAACGCCATGTTAATGGCCTCTTGGACGCCAGTGGATCCAAATTTCTGCAGTACCCTTTCTTGAACTACTTTTAACGCTTTATTCTGAACCTCTGTTAGCTCTTTAGGCTTCACAACTTCAAAGTTGCAGTCTCCCGGCCGGTAGTCGACCAACTTTTTCTCTGCAGCTCTCCTCAACGCCAGCTCTGCTTCTGCGCAGCATGGAACAACCGTATAGCCTAGTTCTTTCAATCGTTCAGCATTTTCTTCCGCTGGTGGAAGATCAATTTTGTTTGCCGCAATCAGCATGGGTTTAGAGATTCTCCTCAAAACGTCGAGAAACTTGATGAGATCGTCGTCGCTCCAGAGGGTTGGTTTTTCTGCATTAAGCTCTGTTTTTCTCAGTGCCTCCATGACGTGTGTTCTTTTTATGGCGAGTCCGCTAAACCGTTCTTCAAGGAGAGTGAACAGATCTTCTGTACCGGACTCAACTGTTCTGGCGATTTTAGACCAGTCCCTCTTCAATATCTGCGCAAGCCACATCGTCATCTCCTTTTCCAAGAAACGTACATCTTCTGCGGGATCGTGAGAACCAAGCTTGCACATTTTTCCCTCCGAGTCCGTTGTTCCGGCGGCGTCTACAATGTGGATGAGGGCGTCTGCTTTTCTAATTTCGTCTAGAAACTGGTTTCCCAGTCCTCTTCCCTGCCATGCTCCTGGTACGAGGCCGGCACAGTCTATTAGCTCGACCGGGATTAATCGTATTCCGTCTATGCACGTGGAATTTTCCGGGTTGTCCTTTACGTTGAATTCCTTGCACACGCATGGGGTTCGTACGTAGCCTATTCCTCGATTCGGCTTTATGGTTGTGAACGGATAACTCGCAATCTCAACTGGAACCAGCGTTGCAGCGGAGAAGAACGTGGACTTGCCCGTGTTGGGTTTTCCAACGACGCCAACCATCAAGGCCTTTCCCACAGTGAGTATGAGCGCATCGGATAAATGAAACTTCTGGTGGATTATTGATGCTCTAAGAAAACCCACTTAGCCTTCTCATAGTTGGACTTAATCTCATTGATGCGTACGTGCATGTCCAAAGGCCAGCATACTGATGAGGTCGGCTAACGTTATTTGCCCTGCCCACATAGGAGCTCAAACTGAAGAGGCTCAGAAGACAGCAGCTAAATTGATTGCGGAAAAAGTCCTCGCTCCTTTCAAGTAAACTGAAAAAGAATCTGCACAGAAGAACGATTATCCTTTATTTGCTGTTTCGGATGAACGGAAGAAGCAGTCAGACAGTGGAATTTCCAAGTTTCGACGTTACACATGGATACGATAAATCTCCGTTCATACGAGCATCAATCGAACTCAATCTCTTTCCGTGGTTTTATTATCACTTTGATAGACTCATTTGCATCTGCAACAAGCTGGAAGCCCTTACTTATTTCTGCTAAACTCAATCGATGTGTTATCATATTATGTACATTCACTTTGCGAGAACGA
>JAOUJL010000290.1 GCA_029883255.1 Candidatus Bathyarchaeota archaeon
TGCCTTCTGCAGTCCAAAAGAATCGCCAAAGTGCTTCCACGGTAAAGTGAAAGGAAAAATATCTCAAGAAGAGCGGGGAAACTCAGGCTTTGGCTTCGACCCTATATTCAAACCTTCAGAAAGCCCCAACAGAACCTTTGCAGAAATGGCCACGGAAGAAAAGAACAAGTTTTCACATAGAGCTCAAGCCCTAAGAAAATTCGCTGAATGGTACACATCAACCTTTCAACGAAGGTTTTAAATATCAGCAGTCTCTCGCTCTTAAAGTCCTTCGGAGGACAAGAATTGGGAAAGAAGGAAAAGGGAAGTTCGCACTCTATTCGACCAATTAGCAAAAGGCCTCCCAGATGGTGCAAATATACGCCAGAAGAAGTGGAGGCCATGGTTGTCAAGCTCGCGAAAGAAGGGCATCCACCTAGCAAAATCGGAATCATCCTGCGCGACCAACATGGCATTCCCCTAGCCAAACCCATCGTGGGAAGAACGGTGACTCAGATTTTGAGGGACGCAGGGTTAGCCACCTCCATTCCCGAAGACCTAGGAGAATTGCTGAAAAAGGCTGCACGCCTTTATGTTCATCTTGAAAAGAACAGCAAGGACTTGCACAATAAACGGGCCCTTCAAATCATCGAGTCCAGAATTTACAAAATCGCAAGGTATTACAAACGAGAGGGTTTGCTGCCGACAGACTGGAAATACAAAGCAAAAATGGCGGCTGCAGTCTAGTTTCTGGGATCTTGCATGTCCGTCAAAAAAGAAAAGATCGACGCTTTTCTAGCCAGCGCTTCTGATGCCGCTGAAATTGTTTTGAAAAGCGTTGGAGAAGATGAAGTCATTCACATTGTTTCTCACCTAGATGCAGATGGACTATCTGCAGCAGGGATCATCGGAAAATCTCTGCTTCGCTTAGAAGGAACATTCCGCCTTCAAATTGAAAGGTGGATAGATGAAAATTTGGTTAATGAAATAGCTGCAGAGAAGCATCCTTTAACGATATTTACTGACTTGGGAAGTGGCTACCTCGACCTTCTAAACAAAAAGCTTTCCAGCAACCGCGTACTCATCCTTGACCACCATCAACCCATCGGGGAAGCCTCCTCAACATTCACCCAAGTAAACCCTCACCTTCACGGAATCGACGGATCTCGAGACCTCAGCGGGGCAGGCGTAACGTATTTCGTCGCCAAAGCCATTGACAAAAAAAACATTGATTTGGCTCCTGTCGCTGTAGTGGGTGCACTCGGAGACTTGCAAGACAAATATGATCAACGAAAGTTAGGGGGCCTTAACGAAATGATTGTGGAGGACGCAGTAAGCGGAGGCTACCTCAAACTTGAGACTGACCTTCTCTTTTTCGGAAGAGAAACACGGCCCATTCACCAAGCATTAGCCTACGTCACAAACCCGTTCATACTAGGCATAAGCGGAGAAGAGGACAAAAGCCTAGCCTTCCTTGCAAGCCTAGGAATCAAGCCGAAAAACAAGGACAAATGGCGTGCATTGAGAGATCTTTCAGAAGAAGAGAAAAAGAAGCTTTTTTCCGCGCTCGCCGACTACCTTGCGTCAAAAAAATTTCCCAGCGAAGTAGCATTAAGTTTGATTGGAAACGTTTATACATTGACCCACGAAGAACCTTGGACTCCGCTAAGAGACGCGCGGGAGTTCACAGTCCTTCTTAATGCCACAGGACGACTTGACAAGGCAGGTCTCGGCGTAGCGATCTGTATGGGGGACAGAGGAACCGCGCTTGAACAAGCCAACGAAGTGTTAAGAGAATATCGGCGAACCATTACCAAATACTTGAGTTGGCTGACAGAAAAACCTGATCGCATAGAAGAGTTAGACAACGTCTATGTGGTGCGGGGAGAAGGCTTCATCGACGATAGAGTGATAGGAGCTCTATCTTCCATCCTCTCGACAAGTCTTCCGAACCGTGAAAAACCGATAATCGCCTACTCCAAAGTTTCTGGTGAAGACATGGCTAAGATTTCGGCGAGAACATTAGTTCTCTTAACTAACAAAGGTCTCGACCTTGGAGACATATTACGTGTTTCTGCTGAAAAATACTCAGGCAGAGGAGGAGGCCACAACATCGCCGCTGGAGCTCATGTTCCAATAAAAAACGTAGAATCCTTCATCAAACTTGTAGACAAACTCGTCAAAAAACAGTTAGAGGAGACGTAACTTGGAGGCTGAAATCAAACTTTCCTACCAAAACAAACGAGAAGCAGAAGCAGTTGCCCAAGCTGTGTCACCAGACAACGTAAAGGTTCCATCAGGGTTATCCATAAAAACAACGAAAAAAGGTTCCAAAGTATTCACAAACGTGA
>JAOUJL010000291.1 GCA_029883255.1 Candidatus Bathyarchaeota archaeon
TATACAATTTACAAAAATCAACACACCCAAGAGATGAACAGAAAATGGACGTTTTAGAACAAGGCAGAGGAGAATTACTAGCATGGCAAGACCCTGACGAACATCGAAGATGGATCGCACAAAACAAGTCCAGAAGCCTCATAGATAAACAAATGAACCTAAAACAAGCAGTGGCCAAATTCGTACAAGACGGCAACTTCATAGCCTGCGGCGGATTCGGACACGTCAGAATCTCAATGGCAACCATCTACGAAATAGTAAGACAAAACAAACGAAAATTGACCATGGCTGGAAAAACCGCCGTCCACGACATCGACGTTCTAGTAGCCGCAGGCTGCGTAAACAAGGTAGAAGCCGCCTACTGCTTCGGACACGAACTACGAGGTCTATCACCCGCTTCCAGAAGAGCCGTAGAAGAAGGAAAAGTAAAAGTCCTAGCCGAAATCTCAAACGCCGGCTTCCAATGGCGCTTCAAAGCAGCTGCCATGGGGCTCCCATTCATCCCAACACGAGTAATGCTAGGCACGGACACCCTAAAATATAGCTCAGCAAAAGTCGTCAAAGACCCTTTCAGCGGAAAACCTCTGTGTCTTCTTCCTGCATGTTACCCAGACATTGTCATCATGCATGTACACCGCTGCGACAAATACGGAAACTCCCAAATCGACGGCATAATGGTAGAAGATTTTGAACTTGCAAGAGCCGCACGAAGACTGATCATAACCACCGAGGAAATCATAGATGAAGAAAAAATTAGAGACGAGCCGTGGAAAACAGTAGTTCCATTCTATCTGGTTGACGCTGTTGTAAAAGTGCCTTACGGTTCTCACCCCGGCAACATGCCCTACTTATACTATTCAGATGAGGAACACATGGCAGAATGGCTCAAACTCTCAAAAACCCCTGAAGGAGTAAAACAATACCTAGAAAAGTACGTATACGGCGTAGACAGCTTCGAAGAATACCTAGAGCTTATCGGGGGAGCCAAGAAACTCAACTATCTAAAACAGCTCGAGCAACTCAAAGTGCCCTTAGAAGCACCATGGGCAAAAAGGTGAAAACAAATGGAAAAGAAACCAGAATATACCACAATAGAACTGATGGCATGCGCAGCCTCTAGAACCCTTGAAGACAAAAAATCAGTTTTAGTTGGAACAGGTCTACCCATCATTGCAGCAGTTTTAGCGCAAAAAACGCATGCGCCCAACTTATTGATAGTTTTCGAAGCAGGAGGCCTAGGCCCACAAGTACCAATGCTTCCGATATCTGTAGGCGATTCACGAACGTTTTACAAAGCAATCATGGCTAGTAGCATGGATTACGTAATGTCTGCCGCTCAACAAGGCTATTTAGACTATGGCTTTCTCGGAGCTGCACAAATAGACAAGTACGGAAACATAAACACCACCGTGATTGGTTCACACGACAAACCGAAAGTACGCTTGCCAGGAAGTGGTGGCGCAAACGACGCAGGATCGCTATGCTGGCGAACCATCATCCTTATGCAGCAAGACACGCGGAGATTCGTGGAAAAAATTGACTTCTTAACTACACCAGGATATTTGGATGGGCCGGGTGCCAGAGAAAAAGCTGGTTTACCCGCCGACACTGGTCCGTACCGAGTGATAACTCAGCTGGGAATCTTGGGATTTGATGAAGAAACGAAGAGGATGAAACTGCTTTCAGTTCATCCAAGAGTAACGGTAGAAACGGTTAAGGCTAACACAGGATTCGATCTGTTGATACCCAGTGAAGTAACAATCACCAAGCTGCCTACAGAGAAAGAATTGAAGATACTAAGAACCGATATAGACCCAGCAGGAATGGTCTTAGGGCGAAGATAACAGTCGACACAAGAAATCGCTTATTACACAGGCTTTTTTCTTCGGTCAATAACCCTTTTCGCTTTCCCCATAAATCTTTGTAGAGAGCCATGCGGGACGAGTACAACCTTTGATTTCACACCAGCAACAGACTTTATTGACCCCGCAATCTCCGGACTCAGATCTTTAAGTCTTGAAAGATCACCGTTGACACTTTCATACAACTCTTTGCTGGGCTCCACCTTAACAGTCATCGTATCCAAATCGGCAGACCTTTCTACAATTATTTCATAGTTCTCGGAAGAACCCTCCACCTTCAATAATGCATGTTCCACGGTTGATGGCCAAAATTTGACACCTCTCACCTTCAACATGTCGTCAGCTCTTCCAAAAACTCGCCCCATTCTCCCGATTGTTCTACCACATACACATTCTTCCGAAGTGAACGCTGTAAGGTCTCCTGTTCTAAACCTTAGCAAAGGAGT
>JAOUJL010000047.1 GCA_029883255.1 Candidatus Bathyarchaeota archaeon
TTGCACGGAGATTTTTCCGTCTATGAAGCTGCGCGCGCTAATAGCGCCTGACCCACTCATCGAATGAAGTATGGCAATATTCCTTTCAGATCTTTATCCTCGACAACTACATCTGCTGCCTCTCTGACTTGCTCATTATTGGTATTGAACGCGATACTAAATCCTGCTGCTTTGAACATAGGGACGTCAAAAATGGTGTCGCCTATCACCGCACAATTTGGAAGAGTCATATGCTCTTTCGAAGCAAGTTCTCTTAACACAGCTATTTTGTTTAGTGGATTGACGACTTCTTCTCCTTTTCCTGTTAGAATTTCGTTTCTATTGGCTATTATCTTGTTGGCATAAATATGGTCAATTCTGAGCTTTTGCTGGATGCGTTCTGCAAGAATTGAAATTCCAGCGCTAATTATTGCGGTTTTGTATCCTTCCTTGCGTAGTTGAGGAACTGCTAATTCAGCGCCTTTCATTAAATGAACTTCTGAGAGGATGTTTTTGAGAGTTTTTATATTCACCGTCCCCCAGAGAGCGATGTCCTTTTTCATAAATTCACCGTAGCTGATTCTATGATTAAGAAATTCTTTGAGGTTGTCTCTGTTGTCTACATTGAATCTTTTGTGAACAAATTGCCAACTGCTTTCGATGTCAACCAAGACTCCATCCATGTCAAAGACAATTATTTTTGTGTTCAAGCCGCAAACCTACGACACTTGTCTCAATTAACAGTTATTATGTTAACAGCGCGCTATGTTTTTTGCGATTCACCGAGTGTGCTAATGAATTTTTGGACAATTTGACGTACCATTTCGCCCGCGCCGCGCGCACTTAAAATTTTGAAATATTGATCAAATGCTCAAATAAGCTATTACTGCTCAGTTTTCTCTTCTTGTATTTCTATTTGTGCTCCTTCTGGAGATGCCTCCCTATATTTTTTCATTGTTAGATAGTATAACTCCATGGCCCCATCATTCAGAAAAATAACCGGCACGGAGTCCGACTGTTCCGAATCGCATATTTTTCTCCTGACGACCCATGCCGAAAAAGAAACATAAACGCGTGGCGGTCGGCTTCTACAAGGATGACGGCAAGACCAAGCCGGTCACCAAATCAACTGGAGAGGTGCAACGCAAGAAACTCATCCAGAACCCTCGCAGATTCAAAGGAGTGAAGCCTCGACGGTATCTGGGTTCCGAAACGGAGGAGTTGGCGCGTGAAGCTACGGAAGAAAGGCTTCAACGAGTCACAGATGAGTACTGCAAAAAGCATGGTTTGCCTCTGTTGGAAGTTTCGATAGCGGCTTGGTATGGACTGAAAGAAGAAGAAAAAATGCAGATTCTCCATGTTCCATTTGTGGGCTCGGATGAACGAGCTGGTAAGGCGGCCAAGAAGCAGACAGCCTCTATCGTCGCATCCGCACCTTGACGGCTGAAAGTCAAGACGTCTCCCGACAAATCGACCTGGTGCTGCAGAA
This sequence comes from Candidatus Bathyarchaeota archaeon, assembly GCA_029883255.1. The sequence continues at coordinate 1,469 of JAOUJL010000047.1, forward strand.
ACTCGCGAAACAAGACGCTGCCAACATCATATTGGAGCAGTTCGCAGCCGCCCGCGTGATGGTGGAACGAGAACTCGGCAGCAAACTAACCGACGCTGAACAGTGGGCGCGCAAGAGACGAGTTGACAAAAGCTAACCGATAGAACTCGAAATTTTCTCAGTTAGGCGTTTACTTTGGGAGCGATTTTCCTGGCGAAACTTTTCCAACTTAAACGAAGTTTAGAAGAAATGTTTAAACCCTCGAAAGGATAGAGTTAAATGGCTAAGCCAACGCTGAATGTGTTGGAGGCGCGTCACCGCCTAGCCCCAGTGAGGGGCAGAAAGAGGACAAAATCGAAAAAGGACTGAAAGATATGAAAACATCTCGATTTAAGATAGCGGCTCTAGTGCTGCTCGCTGCTACCGTGGCTTTCGTCGTGGCTTTAGCTGTACACATGTGGAACCACTACGCCTGGCTTGCGGAACAAGCGGAGTCTAATGTCTTCATCTCTGCGATTCTCAAAGGGGAATGGGTCATCGGCTTGTTCGTTCTCGCCGTGCTGTGGACTACCCTCGGGTCTCTGAAAGCGTCCAAGGGTACGTGGAAAAAGGTGACGATGTTAGCTTTGCTTGCTCCGTTAGTTTTTTCGATGTTTCCCGCATGCTTCGCCGACCAAAGCGGCCCTTTCATAACCGTCCGCGATCTGAAATTTGGTCTAAAGAAAAGACACATTCTCAGTTTCATATTAATAGTAGCTTCAATCGTGGGATTTATGATAATTGGAATTACAGTAATCTAGTCCCCCAAAGTTCTAAACTCTAGCTAATCATACATTTAGAGAACTCTATAATTTCACATTTTAGATTCCTAGAGGGACATTCAGGTTTTGTTTTTCGCGCGCGCGCTGTATTGGGGAACCCATCAACGGTTATCATCAAGAAATCATATTTGCGAAAGTCTCCATTTATCAAAACAGCCTTATTTGCACTAGATTGTACGTAGGCATTGTTTGAGACCTGAAACTGATTACTACTATCTTCCGGGAGGCGGTGTTTGGTTTCACGAGAAAATAGAGGACTGTCTTGTTCGTGAGGTTAAGGAGGAAACAGGATTGGAGGTCAAAGCGGAACGGCTTCTGTGGGTACGAGATTTTGTAGAAGGCTTCCCTGACTTGCATGGCATTGAAATATTCTTCTTAGCCACCATTACAGGAGGCAAATTCAAACCCGTGCATGACACTGAACCGCTCGAATTCTCGTTTATGAAGGTAGAAAAGCTTGAAAGTATCCGTTTCTATCCTTCATCGTTCATTACGAATCTCAAGAAACTCCGAGATAACAGAGACTGGCAGGAAACAAGCGTATACACGAGATCAGCACCCTAGATTTACTCGCGCGCATGCATGCATGTTTCGTATGGAAAAATAGACGTCAATCAGTCTTCACTCAAGAGACTATTGATAACTGATCTAGGATATAGCAACAATTCTTCAATCCAACAATTGATGGTCTTCTTTATTTTGTCTTCTTCCTCCCCTTTTTTATGCTGTGAAATAACCAATTTCTTTCTTCTCCATTGATGACCATAAAAATCAGTAACCTGGTGCGAAAAAGGTTGTATAAAACGAACAAGATTTTCATCCAACTGGGAATATTTCGCATTCGCCGTTTCTAGAGTCTTACTATCAATCTTCTCGGCATTGGAGCGAAGATTCAAACATATTGTTCTAGCACCAAAGGCGTAAGGTATGGCATCATAAAGAAGATTCAATGCATCATCAGTGTTTCTCGCATTAAGAGCCCTTGACATCTTTTGATAAATAATATCTTGATATTTCTCCACTATCTCGACCAATTCTCTCGAATACCCTGAAGTTATGGCTCTCTTTATAGTCGCAGCCAAGACAATACTAGGGTCAACGATTTCACTAGAGGTCAGATAAATTGCCAATAAACTGAAGTTTGCAAATATAGCCCTGTTATGTGAAGCCCCTAGAATAGGATTGTCTGAAGCTGCTTTTGGAGCAATATACCCACAAATGTCGCAAGTAGTTGCTACAGATCCAAACAAATATCCATCAACACAATATTTTGTACGTTCATCTGCTAGGTGTTTTGAAAAATCTTTTAGATGTTTTGGCATGACAGCCAAGTAGTGATTAACATCACCAGGATACTCAGCAAGTTTGATCTGTTTGACGTCTTGGTCCGCGAGCAAAGACTTACGAAACTCAATTATTTTACTCTTGTTGAACCCAGGATGAATTGCACGAACTGTCCTCTTAAGATTTTCAACAGACTGCCTGTCAAAATTCCCCTCTCTTTCTTCAGAAACGATATTTGATCCATATGCAAGATTGCGAAAGGCTTCTGTCACTACAACATTTTTCTCAAGACTAGCAACGACTCTTCTAAAGACTTCTAATGTTCTATTGGCTTCGTTTTCACTGCAATAAAAAGTTGCAGCAACTTTTTCCCCTTCAGGAAGATCACCTCTTGATTTGCCAGACCATTCGTTTGGATAAAACTCATATCGATCTCCAATTGGTGATACATTCTTTAACCATTTTCCGATTAGTGAAACTTTGTTTTCAAGTTCATATTTTAGATGTTTTTCACTAAAAACATATGCACAGTCAAAGTGCCTTGGGATGTAGGCAGTCAGAGCCCTTGCGACGCACTTGGTTTGCTCCAGAAGCGTCTTTCCTTCATTTGGACCCATTAGCACTAGCTCCCAATCAGTCCTTCCACTGAACTACGAACAACCTTTGCAATCTCCGATGCTCTTTTCTGAGTCAATCCCTTGTCTTTAAGAATTCTAACAATCAAATCTTCGCTTGCTTCAATTGCTGATTCCAACGCTTTCTTGTCTGCCTTTTTTGCAGCTGACTTCAGGTCATCAATACTCTTTTTCAGATCTTCTTTTTCTATTTGTGAATCCTCACTTTCGCCACGGAATAAAGCCTCAATCTTATCAAGAACCCAGTTTGTTATTTTCTTGCCATATTCTTCAATTCTATTTTCTAATGCGGTCTTTGCTCCCTTTCCAAAGGCGTTGATGAAGAAGAGCGCAGCAGCAACAATCAAAGTGGGTCCAATGAAAAATGATTCCTTAATGTCCACAGGTTTGAACACCATGAGCGGCGAGTCAGGTTTTCTTAATTCTCCAGCAACAGAGTTAATTGCTTCTTCCTGATTCAATCATTCACCTCCTTCTATCGTAATCCGACTCTCCTCTCAAGCATTTGGAAAGATTTTCAAAAGCTTGCGCTGCTTCAGCATCATTTTGAGCTCTACCCTGATCTCGGTCAAAATTCCGCCAGCATTCAGTAATACGAACGTTGATATATGGACTGATTTTTTTCCTGTATTTCCACCAAGCAACAACATAGCCAACCGTTGCCGCCGCTATCATAACACCTACAAATAGAATTGTGAGCGAGAGGTCGGGCAACTCTTTCAGTTGTAAAACCCAGAGTATTGAGCCGAACAAATATGCCTTAAACTTATCATTCGTTTCTTTTTCCAATATATCCTCTCTCTTGTACGCGCACCATTATTTCCACTGATTGTTATTTAAAACTCTCGGTTGCATGCATGCAGCATAGTTGTCTACACCGCGCGCGCGAACTTCATATTCCCTTCTCAAATAACCATCTCCCTATAACCATATATTCTACACTTGGTTTAAAACAGTTTCGAGTTTAAGGAATGCACGATTGTTCCATACCCATAATACATAGTATATTATAATACAATGCATTGCAATATCACACTTCGTTTGGGTTTGGGGATTAAAATTTAATTCTCTCTCTCTAGCGCGCGCGCTATAAAGCTGAAGCGAGCTAATTAGGCTACAATGCAACTTATATCCGTTTGATAGATATAACAAAGCGGAGAAAATCATGTCACTTATTCCAGAATTTGAATTAGGATTATGGAACGCTTGGATTTTCATGGTTCCCGCTCTCTTGATACTACTTCTCTGTTTTCCCTTGATGATGAAAAAAGGTGCACCTGGTGGTCCAGTGCGTGCGGTCCAGCGCGCATGTAAGTCTAAGACTACGCTGTTAGTCGCCTCTCTCTCCAAGTTTATTATTTTTCCAGCCGTTATATACTCTGTTTTTCTGCCGCTAAAATTAGGGACGATATGGTTCTACGTAGGTCTTCCAATCACGCTACTAGGCTTAGTTGGAACCATACTAGTTCTGGTGAGTTGGGCGAACACTCCAGCGGGTGAACCAGTTACCAGAGGAATTTATCGGTATTCTAGACATCCTATGTATGTAACGATGGTTTTGCTTCTTTTGGGTGTGAGCATACTTTCGGCTTCGTGGGTTTTCTTGTTGTTGACCATCATATCAGGAGTTGGATTCACTCGTCCATTTTTCCTAAAGGTTGAAGAAGCCCAGTGCCTTGGACATTACGGTGCCGCCTATCGAGAATACATGAACAGAACCCCAAGATGGATAGGAATACCGAAATCAGAGAAAAAAGACTAGTATCTAACAATGCTTTTGCTACTTACCCGATAGACATGTGGATTGCTGAAATGTTGGCTAAGGCAGTTACTTGACATCTTCTGGAAAGAGTTTCTTTGCTTTTCCTGTATATTCGATAACACCCAGCTGTTTAAAGAGATCTAACACGTCACGGACTGACTTTCTCTCCACAATCTTCCCATCAACTATGCGAAAGATGTGAACAGCCGTCCATGTCATCTTTTTGCCAGTAGGGGCGAATGTAATTCCAAAGAATTCCCATTCGCCTGTGTGTGTCCCAGTCATTGTAGTACGAACCCAAACCTTGTCCCCTTCAGCGATGATGTCCTCGATAGTTAAATGGAGATCGGGAAAGCCCCTGTAAACGTCAGCATAGTATTGTTTGACACTTTCGAGACCTCGTAGTTCATGAGGTGTGTTAGGTGCGTCAACATAATCTAGTGCCATAAGCTCGTCCAGCAAGTCTGGGTTGTGCTTATTGAGGGCTTCATGCAAACTGCGAATAATAGCCTTATTCTTTTCAAATGACATAGAACATAACCCCTCTTCTATTATCAATCCTAATTGTCTCTTTTTACACTTAATAGTTGTTACGAGATGTCATGGGTAGCTAAAGGTGTTTTTTAATAAGCAGAAATGGAGCGAGAGGCGGAGATTCTGTGTCAACAAGGGCAGTATGGAAAAGCAGTCAAGGTTCTCAGGAAACTTATCGAAGGATCTGATCAGACAGACAAAGGCTGGTTTCTACAATTAATGGCAACTTACCTGTATCCAATTGATCCCACAGATTCCATGGATAAACAATTGAAAGCTCACTCTGAGAATGCCCAGCTTTTCCGCCCGGAGACTGGAATTTCGTACTCGAAATTGGCTTCAACTAGATATGGAAGTAAAAATCTGTTTGAGTTTCGGTTTCTCACTCAACTCATTTTAAAATAATGCCTACAAGAATAAGTAACTTATGCCGCGCGCGCAACGCTTTTCTATTTTGATTTTTGCTTAACATGTTTTCCCCAATATTTCCTAAGTTATTGGCTACATATCAATTCCTATTACGTAGATAGGTAATTGTATTGCACTTTTGAAGTGTGGAAGATACTTAACAACCTTCTCAAAGCTTAAGGATCCTTCCCAGTTCTTATTGTAGTCTCGTTTCATTTTCTTCTGAAAGTTCTTCGTGGTCACTACAAAGACACCTACATCAATCTTGTCCAGTCCTGAATAGGAAGCAACTTGGAACTTTAGAAGGTCAATTCCAATAAATGAAGCATGTCCAAAGCCAACCTCTATCCCGACTCTTTCCTTCAAATAACCCATTTTGGCTGCCGGGTCTTTTGGTTCATCAAAAACTGGTGGCTGACTTTCCCATCCTTTAACGACAAATTTCTCCTCAAGAATACTGTTGAATTGAGGTCTAGACAGAGAAGAAACATCAATACTAGGATCAATGAGAATGTTCTCAATTTCCTGCTTAAGAGCGAGCTTACTGTTAAGAACCTGTTCAGCGAAACGATATGAGAATCTTCTCAAGCGCAACATTACCGATTTAACACCATTTGAAAGCTATGAAGTCTGATTTCTTAATAACTTTAAGGATTGGGGAAACGAAACGTGGAGAGCGCGCGCTAAACTTTTATCGAGTGCATTTTCTTTACGATTTCTTCCACAGAAAGTCCTGTAGGTTTGTCTTTCCTACCTTCAAATTTGGGAAGGTATCCAGTAATTGTCGTGCTATCTCTGCTAGCAGTCGTTTGACTCCATCAGTTTTCTCGACGCTTGAACCCGGGTAGATTCTCACGACGAGTGCGTCTTCTCGACTGCCTAGCAAAGCAAGGAAATCTGTTTTTCTGCCTTTCTCAATTACCAACGCCTCTGTTAGAATTGACTTCTCTTCCCAGTCAATGTACTTTTTCAAAGTCCTCAGGATTACATGCTCATCTCTTATGATCAAAGGTTTCATTTTATCGAAGACATCTCTTAACTCGACATCACCGTTTAGTACGACATGTGGCATGCCAGTTTCACCTTTCACTCACACAAACTAACGGAATCGCCATTAAAAAGTAGTAACTTACAATTAGCGCGCGCGCATACAACCCGATAGTAGCTCTTTCAAGCGCGTGTTGCACTTAGCATTTTTGCTTCGCGCGTGTGTTTACGTCGCAAACAATGTGTTAGAAATGGAACACCGGAAAAAAGCCTCAATAACCTCGTAAGATTCTCTTCAATTCCTTCATGTTTTTGGCTTCATGTATTAACTCCAGTTTCCTTCCTGACTTCACCATTCGCAGATAGATGTACCTGGTATAGATTTTCTCGTTTCCACTCTCATCTTTCACCAAAACGATACCCTTCGCATCAGTCATAGTATTCCCACAAGTGAGAGGGAAAGCTGAATTTAAAAAGCCTCACATAAGCGTGCGCGCACTTGATTTATGGGAGTGAAGTTTGAGAGCGCGCGCGCCAAACCCGTATTGGTAGACGCTCTAAAGTTTATGTAGCTGTTGCGGTACAGTCACACATATTTAAATATCTGCGCGTTCGAATGAAACTTGTTGTCATTACAAGAATGGTTTAATGAGGCGAAGCAATTTGCTATTTATAGTACACGCTAGGCATACCACCCCGCGCGCTACGGCCATAATGGTTATCAAGAACAGAAAATCGAATGCACACGCGGACGATGTAGAAGCTGTGCTTGAAGAAGAAGCCAAGAAGATCGATTGAGGTTGTCGGAAATGAAACCATTGACAGAGTGTAAACACTGCGGAATAACCATACCGAAAAAGAAGAGAGCAGAACATCTAGAAAGAGTTCATAAGATATCAGTGGGTTTGAGAGGCTGGGTAGGCAAGCATTTTAGACAACACAAATGGAAATATGGCTGGAAACGACCGTCAATAATTGAGATCGGATAGGAGATCATGATACACTCTGTTGCGCTATTATATGAACAAATTTATGTCTGCTGTGGCAGCGATTTCGCGCGCGCGCGCATGCATAGCAGTTTTAGGAAAGTGTCCATACTTCCATTTCTGCTTATATAAAAAGCACCGTTACCTACCCATGACATCTGATAACAGCTATTAAGTGTCAAAAAGAGATAATTATGATTGATAGGAAGGAGAAGTGATATTGTGGGTAGGGTAGAAAAGTCGATTGAAATCAGGGCTCCACGTGAGAAAGTCTGGGAAATGCTTGCTTTTGACAGGTTTCCAGAATGGATGGATAGTATGAAGAGCGTGGCGTACACTTCCGAGGTGCGTACTTCCGAGGACAAGTATCGAGTGGGTGCC
>JAOUJL010000048.1 GCA_029883255.1 Candidatus Bathyarchaeota archaeon
TATTGCTGGGTTTCAGACGCCGTGATGTTCAAACCAGCTAAAACTGGAAAATTCTATAGTTCAGACGAAGTCGCGAAAACTTTAGCGAACATGGCGAAAAAACGAAGCTTAAGACAAATGAGGGTGAGCGGAGGAGAACCCACGATAGGAAAACGGCACCTGCTTCAATTGCTTGAGCACCTCAAAGATCAAACCTTTCTCTTCATTCTAGAAACGAACGGAATTTTGATAGGAAACAACAGTCAATACGCAGAAGACCTATCAAAATACCAATGCCTTCACGTAAGAGTTTCATTGAAAGGGTGCAACGAAAAGGAGTTCACCATGCTGACAGACGCCAAATCTCATGGCTTCACACTTCAGCTAAAAGCGCTTGAGAATCTAGTTCAAGCAGGCGTTAAATGCCACCCGGCTGTTATGACATCTTTCTCCACAAAAGAGCACTTGCAATCTCTTGTCGAACGATTAAAAGGTATCAGTTTTCGGTTGGCCAGAGAACTTGAAGTCGAAGAGTTAATCCTCTATCCGAAAGTCAAGAGAAAAATCGAGAAGCATCACCTGACGCATCATGCAGCATACACGCCTAAGAACGCTCGGCAATAACACGTATGGCTTTTGTTGGAAAGGTTCATCCTTGTCATTTTCGCCATGACCGGAGTGCCGCAGTCACTACCAAGATTCCGAAGACAGCTATCACCAGGATGATTGAGAATATCCAATTTTCAGGTCCCAGAACGTAAAGGTACCAAGAGCCGCCAATCGCTGTGAATAAGATTCCCCAAGCAAATATGCTGAATGCTCCGCGCGCATATTTTTCCGGGTTCATCACTCTAATTCCAGCAACTACGATCATCCAGACTCCATAGAAAGTGATAATCAGAGGAATGACTGCATCCATGCGAACGAATGTCACAGCATAGGCGGTTAGGCAGATCGCTGTGATAATTACAAATGCACCTATTGAAAGGAGACCTAATGGTAGATTTGCCATCGGCATCATCCAAGCTTCATTAAAGCTTTTGGCCACATTCCGGACAGAACTTCGCTGATGTCAAAACTGGGTGTCCGCATTTTGGACAGTTTTTCGTTTCTGCTGACGGTGCTGCGATTTTTGTCCCACAGTCTGGACAGAATTTTGAGGTGGCAGGTATTTTTCCGCTGCATTTCGGGCAAATGAGTAGTGCTGCGGCGGGTGCGGAGGCTACTCCAGTCGGCGTCATTATCTGAGGTATGAGAACCATTCCTGTCCCTAGTCCTGCTCCTGAAGATTTTCCCAATTCTTTAGCAGCCTCTTTGACCGTTTCCATTCGTAGCACCTCTTCTGGTGCAGCTCGTCCAGTTCTGAGCCAGAAGAGTCGTTCACGGTACTCAGGTGTGGTGTCTATCCCTTCAAAGCGGAGGTCTGTGAGATCGAGTCCTATTCTTCTGAACGCGTCTAGAATAGCGGTTTTCGCAGCAAGAGAGGTTTCATCCAGTTTTGTGAAAACGGTGAGCAGATCGTATCTTGACAGTTCGTCGATGATCTTTTCGTTGAGGAAGCCGCGAAGGTAGCTGTTTACGTCGCTTGTTGTGTAGGCGTTCTGCCCACCAACGACTTCGTTGACAAAGAGCTGTGGGTTCTCTACCTTAAACCAGAAAGATCCATGAACCTGAAGTGGTGCTAACTCAGTTGTCTGCGCTCGCGTTCCATACTTGCCGGCGACCACACGGGTCGAGACAAAAATCACCATAGCTTTGAACGGAGTCTCACCAAACCCTGCTATTCTCCTAAGAATGCCAGTCAATAACGGCACATTCAAAGTTGTGATAGCATGTCTTCCCGGACCAAATATATCATAGGCCTTTCCATCTCTGAAGAAAACTGCAGCTTCGAACTCTCGGACGATGAGTTGGGCGCCCCATGTAATGTCTTCATCAGGGTATTTCCAAACGATGTCTTCTGATCCTGGATTTTTCCATTCAATAACTTGAGGCATTTCACTTCACCCCTAATATTATCTCTCCGCGTTCATCAAACTTTTCCTCCAATAACTCTAACGAATCACGGAGTTTTTCAATGTGTTCCCTCGCTTTCTTGAATTCGCGTTTCATGACTTCTCCCTTGAAAACAACAGTATCGTCGAGGACTTTCTGTGCCCGACCAATGAGTTCGTTGTCGAAGGCGATCATTTTGTCAAGCTTTTCTTCTTGAACCTTCAACACATTGAAGAAGCCCGCATAACCGTATGATGCGTGATTTATTTTCGCTGTTACTCTGTCAAATACCATGACGAGTCGATCCATATCTGTCAATACTTCGTGAAGGCGTTGATCAGAAAGTTTCTGAAAGACTTCTTTCGCGTCCTTTCTGGCTTCCATCAGCTTTCGATAGACATGATTTCGAATCAGCTTGTCGGTTTCTCTTCGTATCTCCTTCTCCTTATATCCTCTGAAGCCTGGGAGTTCTCCTAGAATTCTCTCAAAAAGCGTTCGTTCTCCCTTAGCTTTCTCAAGCAACCCTTTTTTCTCGCTCAAATTAATCTTCCTCTTGCTCACATACTTCTATTTAAAGTGGGTATAAAAACTTTCATTTAAAGCCTTATCACTGATGATATCCATGCAATTCCCCTTTCACGTCGTCGCATTTAGACGGCTTTGGAGGACAAATGGAGTACATGCGTGCATGCAAAGATCATGAATGCACGCGTAAAACCTATTTGCGATTCTTGACGAGAGAATTCAGCAAATTCTTGAACTTCTTATTAATTTGTTGTTGTCTGGCGAATTCCTCATCTGACATCGAAAGAGTTTCAGCGAACTTCTGAACTGTCTGTTTTGTGAGAAAGTCCACTTCGTCCATTTCAGAGATTTTGTCCTCAAACTTCTCGGAAGCCTTGCCCTGATCAAGTTCAGCTTGTACATCAACCAATTGAGAAATCTTGTTCTCATCGAATTCAATTTTGAAACCAAGCTTTTTCAGAGCATTTAGAGCAGTTGTCATTTGTTCCTTGGCGACTCTTGCACTGCTGGAAGTTTTTCCAACACTGCAGAAGAAACACTCGGCGGTTGCCCGGTAGTAGCTTTCGATGAGGTGATCAATACGTTCTTCCCTTGCTACTTCCACCATTCCCGCCTTTAGAAGCTTTTTTATGTGGTGGTAGACTGCTTGAGGAGTGATGTTTAGGTCCGCAGCTATTTGACTTACGCTCATCTCTTTGGCTCTAAGCAGAAACAGTGTTTTTCTCCTTGTTTCGTCGGCTAACAGTTTGAACGCTTCAGGATCTTCTATCGTTTTTATGGATTTCATGTCGTATTACCAGATAAAAATATGGTTTAAATGAGTATAAAAGTGTTTTGTTACGAAAACGGAATATTTATAAGAGACAAGAGTTTTATTAGTGAAACGTACGTTTGTATAGTAAAGAGGTGGTTGATATGACACAAAAACATCAGAGGAAAACTGAACTCAGCTGTGCAGATTGTAGAAATGAAGCAAAGCCCAGCACTCCTAGCGTTTTGCGTGCGAGTCTGCTTCGACTGTTGGGAATGAATAGAGATTCTGAAAGACCTTTGAGCATTCAAGGAGAGATCAGTAACGTGGGATTTACCACGAGTAATTACTATAGTTACGGCAAGGAAATCGAAACTGCACTGTTGGAAGCAGAACGCAAGAAAGCCGAAGTATTAATGGAATGGCAAAAACATCGTTTAATCTGCTGAGAAAGACACAATCACAAGACCCCCAACTTCCCTTTTTTCTCGATCGACCTGAAGTAATCTTTCGCACAGAATTGGCAGATTTAATTAAAAGAGACCAAACCTTGTTGCAGGGATGTCTCCTTTAATAACCGTTCCTGTTCCGCCGTCTAAGATGATGTTGTATTGCTCACCCTTGTATTCATAGGCGATGAACCATATCGGCGCGTGCAGATAGACGGAATCGCCAATGGAGAAGTCGGTTTTCATTTCAATAATTCTGTCCACATCTTGCTTCACCAAAAATTGATGATGACTTTCGATCTGTTGCTTAGCAGACTCTACCGCTTCAGTTTTATCTATCTCACTGTTCAAAACTTTCGCAAACTTTCCGATCTTTCGAAAATCATACGAAATCTTTCCTTCAAGCGGTACATCATACTCTCTCGTAGGAAACTTGGTAGCCTTCCGCGCTAGAACAAGCCAATCATATTTTTTCTCAATTTTCCCCTCCTTCACAACGGGAGGGGCTAACCTTTCAAAGACACCTTTATACTCGCTCGTGGCAGTCACAGGAACGATCCAAAACGGCAAGTATACCACACTTATCTCTGTAATCTTGGATGATTTTGCGAGGTCTCCGGGTTTCATGAAGCCTGACCGCATCCAATTGCGCACGAGTTCCTCCGCTTGGGTGGGGTCGTACTCGTTGAGAATCATAGAGTGTTCGAGGGTGAACGCTTTGCCTGTTTCTATGACGCTGGTGTAGCCGCAGTATGGACAAGTTGCGACGATTTCGCCTGGGTTGAACGCGATGGGTGCACCACATTTGGAGCATCTAATTTCTTGAACTATCGACATGGAGAAACCCTAGCAATTAGTAAGACAAGCTGAACATAAATTTTGTCAATTAATGAAATCTTTTCTCCCGGTAGAGAAAGTCTCGGATATGACATAAAGCTTAATTTACTTTTACTTACCTCTTAACTACTAATCCGATAACATGGAAAAGGAGAAATTTTCCCTTTGGCTAGGTTTGCTAAACTGAGACTTTCCATGACTGTTTCAATTCTGCTGGTAACCACTATATTTGCAGTCTTCTTAATCGCAATACTCCTTCTTTTTCAGCTTTCTCTAACCTATGCTCTTGCCTTTACTCTAGTCGGAGTGATACTCTTCATACTGATCGAGTATTTGATAGGACCCGAAATGGTCAGATGGTCAACGAAATTAAGATATCTTCGTCCAGGAGAAAATCCGTGGCTGGAATCAACCGTCAAAGAGTTAACGCAGAAAAGCGAGTTACCTATGCCAAAGCTGGCAATTGTCCCTGATCGAACACCTAACGCCTTCGTTTTCGGAAGAACCGCTAAAGGAGCCACCCTGGCAGTTCATGAAGGACTACTCAGACAATTGAATCAAGCAGAAGTTCGCGGAGTGATCGGACACGAGTTGGGACATATAAAACATAAAGACTTCGTGGTGATGACCGTACTCTCTGCTTTACCCCTTATAGCCTATCTGATTGCACGGCTAGGCTTCGCCGCGGTGCGGTTTACCGATGGTGGAAGTAGAAAAAAGGAAGGAGTAGCCATTCGGGTTCTGATCTTTGTGGCCGCTGTCATCTCCTACATAGTCTATATTGTCACACTTTTGTGCGTCATGCGACTAAGCCGCCTTCGAGAGCATTACGCCGACGCCTACTCAGCATATGTATCAGGGGCGCCTCGACAGCTGGAAAGCGCATTAACCAAAATTTCTTATGGGTTATCGTTGTCGCCAAACCCGCCACACGGTGCCAGAACACTTTACATAGGTGATCCAGCGTTGGCAAAACAGGAATGTCGAGGCCTGCTACAACGGAAAGCCGAGTATGATTTGGACAAGGACGGTGTTCTCGACGAAAGAGAGCTTGAACTTGCCATGGAAAGAGAGGCAAAATCTCGGTGGACAACTGTGAACACTTGGTTCACTACGCATCCAGCGACATATCAGCGGATTCTTCTATTGCGTGAAATTGGAAAGGAGATGACAAGTGGTCGATATAGCAACGATCGCATCTACGCTCACGTCTAAAAGTGGCAAGTGGATAACAAAAACGCTGGGTTACAGGATTTTCCGAGAAGTTGGAGCCCGAGCACTTGACAATAGGGAGTTAAAGAAGAAGATGAGTAGAAAGGGTCTCCATATTTGGCTACATTGTTTCAGATCACAACGAACCAGCTAACTTGGAGAAGAGGATGACTTCAAAGAAGCACACCATAAACGGTCTTTCGGTTAGGAGACTCTCCGGAAGTCACAACGTGAGAGCTATGCAAAAACGAGATGCGCACTGAGCTTGATGTATTTCTCAGTCGTCATGCGAGTTCTACGCACGCACAAATGTCTACCATGCTATCAATGTTCAAGTCTACGTTTGGGTTCCATCCTCCATGTCTTGAATATGACGCAAAAGCTTCTGCAACTATCGTGGGCGGGAAGCGAAATTTTAATATTGCACAAATGTTGCTTGAGTTAGAGTTCAATGTCAAAAGGCATTCTATCGCGGTTAAAAAGCGAATTCTCGTTCATGCATGGCAATTTGCTTACTCTGATCGTTAGTTGGGTGTTTATGTATTTCACCTTTTCACTAATAATGCCTTTTGAGTCCCCCTTTATTGAAAAGCTTGGAGCCCCTCCTGTCGTCATTGGTCTAATGGGTTCTGTTGGAGCCGCCATGCTAAGTCTGGTTAGAATTCCGGGAGCCTACATTGCCGACAAGTACGGTAGAAAACAAATAATTGTCACCATGACATTTTCGATTGCCTTCTCATATCTTCTCTACATCTTTGCACCTGACTGGAGGTTTGTACTAGTTGGGATGATTATCTCCAACTCGAGTTTGATCTATCAGCCAGCTCTGCAAGCTATACATGCTGACTCTATTCCTCCTGAAAAGCGTGGAATGGGATTTGCTGCCTCGAATGTTGTGCCCAACATACCAACTATATTTGCTCCGGCGATAGCAGGCATGTTAGTGGAAACTCAAGGACTGGTCCCAGGTATGCGTATTGTCTATACAATTGTTCTCTTCTGTTTTTTGGCTGCAGCATTGGTGCGGCTCTTTTTCCTGAAGGAAACGATTCGTGAACCGAAGAAAATTAGACTTATGGAGATAAAGGAGGCGTTTAAGGAGTCTTTGGGAGCTATTCTGGAGGCTTGGAGGTCTATGTCGACCAGTCTCAAATTCTTGACCCTAGCTTTCTTGGTTAGTGCTTTTGAAGAACCTATGTTTCGTTGGTTTACAGCGCTTTATGTACAGAACGTCATCAAGATAAGTAATTTTGATTGGGGTCTCGTAAATACAGTTTCCATTGCAGTCACGATTGTCTTTGGTTTTCCTCTCGGGAAACTTGTAGATAAGATTGCGAGGAAGAAGGCTGTGATCCTATCGTACTTCATTTTTATGCCTTCTAGTGTTCTCTTCATAGTTAGCAGGAATTTTGTTCAGTTGCTCTTTGTTTTCACTATGTTTTCTATTGGAGGCTGTCTCATAATGCCTGCGTACATGGCTTTGCAGGCGGATATGATTCCGAGGGAAAAGAGGGGTAGAATTATGGGAACCATTGGAACTTTAAATGTTATGGCGACAGTTCCTGCCTCAGCTCTGGCTGGTCTTCTCTATGGACTTGATCCAGCATACCCATTCGCTTTCACGATATTTTTAGGGATTGCCGTGAGCCTGATTATAGTTTTTGCAGTTAAAGAGCCAAAAACAAGAGAAGTGTAAGCACTCTTCTCCCTTCACGTTGATAATGTATATAGAACAATAGATTTAGCATGAGCACAAATGCAATCCTATAAATATGCTTTTAGTTAGGCAACAGAAAACGACCCCAGCTTTTTGCAGTCGTGAAGCCATCAAAATCTGGCACCAAGGATGCAAAAGGTATATCACATGTATCCGTTTAATAGAAAAGACTTGGAGGATTGCCGAATTGAAGGTTAAGCTTCTCAAGTATACGCCGAATCCTGAACTTCTGTGTGCCGCTGCTGCGATGACCTCCTATAAAAGCGAAGGAACATCCAAACTGCTTGAAAAACTCGATTTGGAGAAAGCAAGGAAAACTATACGTAGAGTAATTAGTTCTGGCCATCATTCCGTAATTGAACATGCTTCGTTCACTTTCAGCGTTGAAGAAGTTTCGCGAGCGTTAACCCATCAACTAGTGAGACACAGAATCGCGTCATACACGCAACAGAGTCAACGTTACGTTACATACGACACCCTAGAACGCTACGTTACACCTCCAAACATTCTGAAAAACAAGGAAGCAAAGAAAATCTATAATGAAACACTGATGAAAATATCAGATACATATCAAAAACTGTTGAAATATGAAGTTCCCAAGGAAGACGCAAGGTTCATTCTGCCCAATGCATCGAAAACGAACATTTTGATAACAATGAACGCGAGGGAACTGCACCACTTCTTCAACCTACGATGTTGCGCAAGGTCTCAGTGGGAGATAAGGGAGCTCGCGATAGAAATGCTGAGGCTGGCCAAACGAGCTGCTCCAGTAATTTTTGAGAACGCCGGACCTTCCTGCATTGAACTCGGCTACTGCCCCGAAGGAGCCTTGAAGGACCCCACTTGCAAAATTGAAGAGATAAAAAAGAAGTTCATGAAATTATAAAAGCGGCTGAGACAGAAGGTTGCAAGTCAGTAAGAACCTAGATACAACTTTCAAATCGGCTTGCGTGCATAAACCGTGATGCAACGTGGTCAAAACGTATAAGACATTAGCGGTGACAACACGATACTGGAGACCCGGAAAAGATTACCTCGGTCAGATAGTTAACGCAATTGAAAACAAGGTAGAGAATGGAGATGTTGTAACAATCTCTGAAAAGGCTATTTCCACCGCTTTAGGCAACATTGCAGACGAAAGTGCCATTGAACCTAGCTGGATGGCGCATCTTCTGGCAAAATATTGGATGCGTTACATGTGGGGTTACTTCCTCGGACAGATCTGTCATCTGAGAAAAACGACAATTCGACATATTCGAGAATATCCCATAAAGGAAGGAAGCGCTCACAAGCAAGTAGCCTTAGAACATGCAGGGTTCTTGCAAGCATTAATGTTTGGGTCAGAAGGAGGAATCGACGGGAGCAATCTACCGTATTCCTACGTCAGCCTCCCATTAACAAACGCTTCTCAAACCGCACAGAAAATTCGTAGCCACATAAAATCTGAGCTGGGCAAAAACGTGACTGTCATGATAGTGGATACCGACAAGACATATTCTATAAGAGGATTCCATTTCACTTCACGTCTGAAACCTATCAACGGAATACATTCATCAGGGGGACTTCTTGCATACCTAACAGGAAGATTATTCAAAGTCAAACGGAGAGCTACTCCAGTCGCGGTTGCAGGCTCCAAAATGCATGTGGAAAAGGCTCTTCAAATTGCGAAAATTGCGAATAGAGCACGAGGCTTCGGCGCGGGAAGAACCGTCTGGGACATGGCAAAAACGTTCAAAGTCTCTATAACCAACGTTACATGGGACATGCTTGACAAAATA
>JAOUJL010000292.1 GCA_029883255.1 Candidatus Bathyarchaeota archaeon
TACCGATTGAAGGTAATCGACTTTCATGCCCACTTTCCAACTGGGAATTGGACGAAGTGGGCGGCCTCATGGAAGCGACGATTGGCTGAGAAGTATGGAGATGAGAATGCCCAGTTGCTTATAGAGCAGTCAGTGCGTGACAGGGAAGAGATGAGAAAGCTTTGGGGCTTTGCGCCCCCTGAATCAGAAACACACTCGGATGAGGAGCAAGCAGCCAGGTGGGTTGCAGACATCAAAATCAAGGGTGTGGAGAGGGTAAATTTTGTGACTGGAGGCGGAAATGATAACATAGCAAATATAGTGAGATTATATCCGGACAAGTTTTCTGGTTTCGCTCACCACAGCCTATTTTCCGAAGACGCGCCCTCCGAGCTTGAACGAGCGGTTAAGGAACTTGGACTGAAGGGGTACAAAGTGATAGCCTCCTCACAGACAAGCCCCATAGACGCCAAATCCATTTACCCTATCTGGGAGATGGCAGAGAAGATGGGGATTCCTGTGATCATTCATTTTGGCGTCCTTGGTGGAGGTGGAGGACCGGCTTTGAATTTAAGGAATATGAATCCTCTTACACTTTGGGAGGTGGCGAAGATGTTTCCAAGAATTCCCTTCGTCGTTCCCCATTTCGGCGCCGGTTACCTCAGAGAGCTTCTTCTACTATGCTGGTCATGTCCAAATATATACATAGACACCTCAGGCTCAAACCGATGGATGCGTTGGATGCCTTTCAAAGTCGACCTAAAAGGGCTTTTCCGAAAAGCTATCGAAACCATTGGTCCAGACCGCTTGATCTTCGGCAGCGACTCAAGCTACTTCCCAAGAGGCTTTAGCATTGCATATCTGAGGAAGCAACTTAAAGCCTGTGAATCGATTGGACTCGAAGAGGAAAGCATAGAGAAAATTTTCCACAAAAATGCTGCGAAACTGCTGAAATTGAGTGCATGATTTTAGCCTTTATGTACCCTAAGTAAGAAAATGTTTGTCAGTTTGCCTTCGGCGCCCAATAGCACCTCTGATGTATGCAATCTGCCCCGCATGGTGAAAGATTTCAGACAGATAGATCAACAGACCAAACTGTCGCTTCTTTGTACCTCCCCACAACGGAATTTCGGCTTCAAGTTCTGCCTGATTCAACTCTTCAAGGGCGCTCATGACATTGTTTTTTCCCTTCTCTATGTCGCCCATTATTTTATTGAACGAGTAGGATTTGTTGCCGACGTAGTCTTCAGGCCAATCTTTAGGCTTGTACTCTGGATCCCCCTTCAAGATCCCGTATATTCCCACGTTCCACTGTTGGGAGAGATGGGTGAGTATCCATTTGATGGAGTTAGTCTCTTCCATGGGTCGCCAGTCAATCTCTTTCTTGGCCAAGTCCTTCATCGCCCAGTCAAATCTTTCGAAGGCCAACTTGGCAAATACCTTAATCATTTCCACTTTTTCAGACATCTAAATCATCCTGACCATTAGGTATTGGTACGGTGGGTCTCTGCAAATAAAAAGATTTGCTCACGCAGAAGAGGTGTCTGATACGCATGCAAGTGGAAGTTGAACGAGGAGAAGCGTACGTTAGAGTATAGGTTAAAATAATCTTAAAGACCAACTTAACAAAGTAAGAGGGACCTGTAGTGAATTCTAATGTGTTGCCTTATGAATTCGCAACTTCAGAAAAGATAACCATTGACTACCTCCGTTATTCCAAACGTGTCAGACCGGTGTTTCCCAAGCATTTCAAAGAGCCGAGCATCCGAAAATCTAGCATAGACCGACAGAAAATAGTGGACAAGTTACTTGATTATAATAGGCGACTAGAGGCTCCCAGACAAGTGATTCAAAACATCGAGTCTCTTTCACAACCTGAAACTCACGCGGTGATAACTGGTCAGCAACCCGGCGTGTTCTCAGGGCCACTCTACACCATTTACAAGGCAATATCTGCTATTGTCATGTGTGAAAGACTATCTGACCAGACAAATACGTTTATTCCAATATTCTGGAACGCATCTGAGGACCATGACCTTTCCGAAGTCGATCACATCGCCGTGTTCAAACGGAATGAACCTTTTGAAATTCACTATGGTTGCGAATCGAGAGGCATAGCCTTTTCACACATGAATCTAGACAAATCTGAATTAACGAGAATGCTAGAGATAGTAGAAGATGTCTCTCCCAACACAGAGTTTAAAGCATCCTTACTGAAGGAAGTTAGGGCAACTATTCAGGAATCATCCACAATAGGAGATTTCTTCTCTAGGTTTATGATGCATCTCTTTGGGGAGTTAGGACTCGTCATG
>JAOUJL010000293.1 GCA_029883255.1 Candidatus Bathyarchaeota archaeon
CTTGAGCTACCTGACGCACAGAGCATGAGCCTTAGAGAGCTTAGCCAAACAACGTGGCGTATGCATGAATGCGTCGCTACTTGCTGAAAGTTGGAACATATATATGACTTTGGAAATCTTCCATGTTTGGGAGTCCAAAATTGGTCTCTATTCACAGGGCCAAGTTCGAGCCTGATGCTTGCGCACACTTATTTTTTCCCTAGGGTTTCATTGTACAGACATTCATATTTGGGCAGAATTTTATCTGGAGTATACTTCCTAAGAACTTTCTGCCTTGCGTTATTGCCGAATTCCTCCTGCAGCCTTGGATTCTGTAAAATCTCAAGTGAGTACTGTGCGAGCGCTTTTACGTCTCCAACATTGATTAGAAAACCGTCAACACCATGAGAGATCAACTCTCTTAGCCCCCCGATATTACTTGCAACAACTGGGACTTCGCAACTCATAGCCTCCAATGCAGCAAGTCCAAAGCTTTCGTCTTCGGATGGTAAGAGGAATAGATCGGAGTTTCCAAGGATTTTCTGAACGTTTGTCACGTTTCCTAGAAATTCCACATTCTCGGATATTCCAAGATTCTTTGCCAGATTTTCAGCTTTAGGGCGTTCAGGGCCATTTCCAATCAGTGACAACTTGCAGTTGATTTTCTCTGAGATCATTTTGAAAGCTTTTATAATGTCTGGTATTCGCTTAATTGGCCTAAAGTTGGATGAATGACATATGATCTTTTGCTTTCGATCTTTTTTGAGCTTTCGAAATCTTTGTGGATCAGTAAAGTTCGGTATCACTCTGATTTCCTGTGAAATGTCAAACTCGGCCATTGTGCGATCTTTTAGGTATTCTGAAACTGTAGTCAGCGCGTCGCTGTGTTGCATGCTGAACTGCGTCACTTCCTTATAAGACGGGTGACTTCCAACTAAGTAGGAGTCGGTACCATGGAGTGTAGTTACCAGCTTCGTGGAGTCGTTACAGATCTTCTTAGCTAAGTAAGCGGATGCAGCATTAGGAACAGCATAGTGGGCGTGAATTATATCAAGGTTATGAGACCTGATGATTTCCACCAATTTTGAGACTAAAGCCAAAGAATAACAACATGGAATGCGTTCAAACAGTGGATAAGAGAAAAATTCAACCTTGTGAAACGAGAAGCCGGCCTCTTCGTGGGCTCGTACAGGGGTGTCATAGCTGACTAAATGTAACTCATGTTTTTTCGCTAGTAAGTGTGCCAACTCTGTGGCTATAATTCCACTTCCACCAAAAGTTGGAAAGCATACAATACATATTCTCATCTTAAGAAAGCCACCGGATCATCTATCTTCAGAGGAGTATGGCAGAAGAATGGTTCACAGAGTTTAACGCCTACCTTTGAACCATAAAACTGATCCCTCAACTCTACTGATCTAAGAAGACCTTCCACGCCTAACATTAGTCCCATCTGAGAATTGTAAGCTTTAATGGCTTCTAACTTTTTTCCATAACTCTCTGTAACATCGACCACAAAAGAGGGATCAAATGATTCATGTAACATATAATAGACAACCATTCCAACTTGATGAACTTCATGGCGTGTTTGGATTTTTTTCAGTTTGGCAAAGAAGACTGCCTTGTCAGCGAGTTGCCTGCTTGCAGCGTGGTCAGGATGCTGTTCATCCCCATAAGGGGCTATCAGAACTGATGGTCTATATTGTCCGATCACATCAGCTAATCGTTTTGTCTCATCAAAGCCAGAACTCAATTTGCAGTCTCCGAGATCCATGTTTTCCCGGATTTCTACTCCAAGTATCTCAGCTGCTTTGGTTGCTTCCTGCATCCTTATCTCTCCTGTTCCTTCGGTTCCTAACTCGCCTCTAGTGAGATCTACAATCCCAACATGATACCCTTTTCCAGTCATCTTGGCGATAAGGCCGCCGCAACAAAGCTCCACATCATCTGGATGAGGACTTAGCGCAAGTATATCTAGCATTCAATCACCCTGTGCTCACCATAATCGGCTTTAGAGAAATCTTCATAGACAATTCTCAAGAATCCCTTCCCAAATTTTATGAGATAATCAAAGATATTTATCTGCCTTTCTTGGAGGTCTCCGTAAGGAAAAAGGTTGTTATAAGTTTTAGTGATCTGCTGTTTTGTAATCAAGTCCTGTTCCTTAAGTTTCGAAAGGATTTTGTCTTCTAGGACGCCAATTGTCTTTAGGATTCTACCCCTTGCGAAGGAACAGGGTCCAACAAGAGTTTCATCAATAGACTCAGCCTGCCTAGTCACCTCAGCCATACCCCCCAGAACTTTACT
>JAOUJL010000049.1 GCA_029883255.1 Candidatus Bathyarchaeota archaeon
TTGCCAGATGGGAGTCGTATCCAACTCACTTATGGAGCTGAAGTCACTAGAAGAGGCTCAACATTTACGATTCGTCGGTTTCGCGCGAATCCACTCACCATTTCAGATCTGATTTCCTTCAACACTCTTTCATCGGATCTGGCCGCGTATTTCTGGTATGCCATTGAAAATCGAGCATCTATCCTCGTAGCAGGAGGCGTGGCGTCAGGGAAGACGACTACGCTCAACTGCTTATCGATGTTCATAAAACCTGAATTAAAAATTGTGAGCGTAGAGGACACCGCTGAGCTTAATTTGCCTCATGAAAATTGGATTCCATCTATTGTGCGCCCTGGGTTTTTATACGAACAAAAAGCGACGGGAGCCATTACACTATTTGATCTTTTGAAGGCGGCGGTGCGACAGAGACCTGACTATATCATTGTAGGTGAAGTGCGTGGCGAAGAGGCTTACACTCTTTTTCAGGCGATGGCCACTGGGCATTTAGGCATGAGCACTGTTCATGCCGAATCTGTGGACGCCGTTATTCACCGTTTGGAGTCTGAGCCAATGAGTATCCCACGACCTCTCCTCTCTATGATTGACGTGGTGATGATTCAGTTGCGGACTGAAATCGAAGGGAAACCCTCTAGAAGAGCTCTCACCGTGACCGAGATGGTGGCTCTGGATCCGAAGACAAAGGAGCTTCTAACAAATGATGTATATCGATGGGATGCGAAGCATGATGCTTTCTTGTATTCTGGACGAAGCTACATTTTGGAGAGAAACATGAAAAAACTGGGGCTTAACACTAAGGAAATTCAAGAGGAGATCCATCGAAGAAAAACAGTGTTAGAATGGATGGTGGGAAATAAGATTCGGAGATATACCGATGTTGCTGCCGTAATTCGAGAATACTACGCCAATCCTATCCGTATTTATCGAAAAGCAAGGATGGGAGCGCATTGAGTTTAGGCGACACCAAAAAGAGTCTTAAGAAGGCATGCATGCTTGCCTATCGAGTTGTTGGGGAAAAAACCGCTCGATTCTTGCCTTTGTTTAGAGACATGGACAAAAACGTACAAAAATCAGGGATGAGAATCAGCTTCAGGGCATACGTTAGCTTAGCTATTCTAATGACTTTGCTAGTTTCCGTTTCCTTTCTTACAATATTTTCCTTCATCTTAATTTCAATTCTTAATTTTCCCTTAATTTCTTCGCTTCTCTTTGGAATAGGAGCAAGCTTGTTCGCGGGAGCCTCATCGATCATCTGTTTTTACGTATATCCCATCTATCGCACAGATAGTTTGAAAAGAAACTTAGAGGATGGACTTCCCTTCACCACAGGTTACATGGCAATATTAGCCGGTGCAGGAGTGCCTCCTGATCATATATTTCGTTCCTTGGCCCAAGTTGACGCCCCGCTAGCGGTTTCAAATGAAGCTAAAACCGTAATACGAGACGTGGAACTCTTCGGCTTTGACATTTTTTCGGCCTTGGAGTCTGCCTCTAATCGAACACCCTCTATAAAGTTTAAAGAGCTGCTTGAAGGGTTCATCGCTACTATTCGCTCTGGAGGAAGCTTAACGAAGTATCTTGTGGCTCGATCGCGTCAATACATGAAATTAAAACGAATTACCATGCGTCGATTCTCTGATAACCTTGGAATTTTGGCGGAGTTTTACGTTACTCTGTGTGTTGCAGGGCCCCTCATCTTCGTCGTGATGCTTGCAGTAATGGCGATGTTAGGTGGAGGCGGACAAGGATTACTCAATCCTCGTTTGTTGCTATACCTTCTGACATACCTCGGCATACCGGTGGGATCAGCCGTATTCTTGATAATTTTAGATGCCGTTTCACCAAGGCGGTGAATATGCCTAGAATTGAAAAGTGGGAGAAGAAAATCGCTTGGATTGCGTCCAGTATTTTAGGTGGAGCCATAATCATAACTGCGTGCATAACACTTTGGGATAGACCACTCTTTGACGAATACATATTACTGGCAATGGTAGTCACGATTTTTCCTCCGGCGGTGCTAGATTATATCGATTATCGTTGGAGGAGATCAATAGATGAACACCTGCCTGACCTTTTCCGAAGCATTGTTCAAGCTCAACAAACTGGAATCACCCTGCCACAAGCATTGGAAGAAGCTTCCAAAAGAAGCTACGGACCCTTAACTAAGGAGTTGAAGAAGGTGGTGGCTAATATGTCTTGGGGCATGTCGTTTGAACAAGCGTTTGAGTCTCTCGGTAGACGTGTCGACACCGTGTTGATGCGACGAACAGTCCCGCTGGTTGTTGAGGCTAGTCGGTCAGGGGGACGAATTGAAAAAGTCTTTGATCCAATAGGTAAATTTATCCAGTCAACTTTGATGTTAAACAAAGAATGTAGAGCTCAAACAAGGCCCTATGTCGCAATCGTTTACGTTGCTTTTTACGTCTTCCTCTTTACCGTGGTCTTGCTCTTTAAAAGCTTATTTTTCCAGGTGGCAGAACTCCCAATTTCAGGGTCAGTTCTCTTGACGCCAGAGACTACTTTAAGAATGTTCTTTCATATGAGCGCGATTCAAGCTTTCTTCGGTGGCCTCACGGCTGGAAAGATGGGTGAAGAAAGCGTTAGTGCTGGTTTAAAACACTGTGTCATCCTTCTAGCGTCGGGGTATCTGGTCTTTAAACTCATCTTATAGCGGTGAAAAGAAGTGAAAAAGACATTTTTGAGTAAAAGAGGAATCAGCTCCGTTTTAAGCAATCTGTTGCTGATGGTTATCGCAGTTGCTGCTATGTCAATTGCAACAACCGCCACGTATTTGATCACCGAAAATCTTCGCGAAAATATGAGTGAACGATTCATCATAGAGGATGTGTGGTTTAAGACAGGAGAGATTGCGGTTTATCTTCGCAACGTGGGTAAGATATCAATCAAAGTAACCGCCGTCTATGTGAATCACACATCACAGTTGTTCACACCGCTTGAATTTAAGTTGGAAGTAAGCGAGCATAGATGGTTGAATGTTACCTACGACTGGGATTCAGACGGTACGTATCACATTAACATTGTAACAAGCAGGGGGACAAAGTTTGCCGACTATTATAGGTCTCCTCCGGCTTAGACGCAATTCTTGAGACTTGGTAACATAATCATTGTTGTCCTAGGCCTTGTATTATCGCCATTATGCATCAAACGTTTTACTATGGAGTTTTAAAATGAATCGATTAGACTGGGAGAGAACAGAGAATAACACTTTCATTTACTTTGGAAGTTAAGACCCCGCTTTAAATAAGACCATTCTAACTGGTCAATGCCTTTAAAGCCTTTAACACAGCCTTCTGATCTTTCGCTTCAATCAACTTAATCTTATAAAGTGCAGCCAACTTCTTCCCACTTTCGCATATTTTCGGAACTGCAATCAAACATGCTCTATGGGGATTGACATCAAAAACTTTAGCGAACATTGCAATGACTGGTTGTTCAGAAACCACGCCATCAGTTGTTGCTGCAAGATCGATCACGGTTACGTTTTGAGATCCATTCCCACGGGAAGCCTTGATGTCAAAAATGTGACTCGCACCAGATTTTCCCTCCAAGAAGCCCGGGCTTTCCACTTCAAATCCACGGTCCTGTAAAAACTCCCGTATTGGGGCAATCAGAAACAAGCCAAGTCCCGTTTCCTGCATTACGTTCTGATTTAGGCTATAAGAATATGCGTCTTTGTAAATGGATTCTTCAAACCTGAAGATTTGATGGCATTCACGGCAGAAATGAGATGGAACCGGAATGTCAAAGCTCTTGCTACACTCGTTACATGTGCACCACACACCTGCTTTTCTATAGTCCACATCAGGCTTGGTCAATTCTTTGTGGCATCTTGGACACGTGAGCTTTCCTTTTATTTGAAAGTGGTCTTCAGTATCAATGTATCCGCATGGAACATGTTCGATTAACGAACTTTTGCTAATGTCAAACGACTTGCAGTGAGGGCAACAGTAATGAACTGAGACATTAGCTGAATCACAATGCGGACAATAAACAATCTTGTCATGGAGTTTTCTTTCTAGAACACCAACTTCAAAGAGGCGCCTCAGAAACTCCTCCGTGTTACGGGGCTCACCTACAATCGCTTCAACAACTGTGTACTTGTACCCATACTTGGGATCGTAAATCGGGTTTAGTTCGCTAAGTTCCCCGCTTACGAACTTGTTGAGAAATAATTGGACGCGGTGGTCTTTGTATACCTCAGCCCGCTCAGCTTTTGAAGTTTTAGCCATTCTCTCTCCGACCGAACGTTGAATAAACCTGTGTTGGCAGTTTTACGTTTGAACACATAGTTTATTACTTAATGTTCGTTTAAAACTTTCTTTTTCTAGCTCTCATAATTCGACTTGATTAGGCATCCAATCTTCAATTACCTTTCAAGAAAGATTTTGAAACACAATAATTGCATCGTAATATTTAAGATACCCCCTTCCCTATAATTCTCTGAGTATACGCACACTGGAGAACTTTCAAGTGGAGAGACAAGGATTGAAGCAAATTCAACCACGCATGATAGACCTGACAAAAATTGAGGGAAATGAAGATTTCCCTTACCCTAATCGTAGGGTCACGATTTCTCCCGAAGATCAAATCGAAAGTGTTTACAGCGTCCTAGAAGCTAAGATTCAAAATATGTCTTTAGAAGAATTGGTAATCGCATCTAACGAATGCGTGATCGATGTCCGTTTTGTCGGTTTTCTTTCCATCAGAAGGCGATGATCTCATGGTGAGGGCTGCGTTAACGACGCCTCTCTATATATCTAGCATATGGATATCACTAATTACTTACCAAATGTTTACCAGTGTAGCTGTTATCAGCGTTGTCCGATCTATAGATCCATTTTTTCCATCAATTCATGAATTTTTGATGCCTCGTATAGATCGCATTGAATTCATATACTCTTTTGCTTGGATTTGGGTGATGACTTCTCTCATTCCGTCACTTATCTTGAAAAGAAAGAGTGCGCTTTTACAATTTGTTGTAGTCTTGGTACTGACTTTTTTAGCCCTTGAATTTGGGAGTATCTTATCTTTTGCGTTTGGGGGCGAGTTTGTAGAGCAGATTTTTGAAGTGGCTGCTTGGCTTGGAAATCCATGGTTGGCTACGTTGTACCTGCTGTCACCGTTCCTCGTTATACTTTCTGTGGACTTCTATGAGAGAAGAAAGAAGTTAATGGAAAAGTCTAAATTGTCAAGTCAAACACTTGAGTCTGAATGATTTTGTCTTTTGCGTGTGGTAGTGGGCGTCTGATGGTGGATTGGACGCTTGTTTTGTTTTGGTTTCTGTATCTTGAACTAAGATTGAAATAGGCTTTTTTTGGTAAGCCCATAAACCAGCAGCATAACACGAGAAAAACTCAGTTACTGTTATCTGAAAATCCTAAATCTTCGACTAGCGATGGGCGAAATATACGGTCAACTTCTCATCCAAATTGTCAACTCGAACAAAACCGAAACGTTCAAACTGAATGATATCATCCAGACGTAACTCCTTACAGGAATTTTCAGCAGTGCCTTTAACTACAGAAGCATCTGGCATCACAACTTCACATGGGATACCCGTATCATGTGGAAGCCAGTGAATCAAGGTAGCGCCCACTTTTTTCGCTTCCTCATGAGACTTGCTATGAAAAACCGCCTGAACGCCATGCTTTGTGACTTTTTCAACCTGAAAGTTGAACAACCCCATAAAGCGCATTTTTTTATGCTTCCCCATGAGTTTCAAATCGTCGCTGGAAACCCAGAAGGATACTCTACCCTCTTTCGGCTTTATGTCAAAGGAGCGGAAGCCTCTTTCCGTCTTGTCTGGATGCAGAGGTATCTTAGCAGTGAATGTATGTGGGACTTTCTTTACTATCAGTTTTTTTGGGTCACCCACAAAGAAGTATCGATTTGCGACTGGGTCAATTGTTTTCCGATTGTAGGCGTAGAGGTTCTCCCAGCTTAGCGTCACATCGGCGGTCTTAGGTCCAACATCAATTATTAGACGCCTTATAGCTTCAGCCGTTATCCCTCTCCTCCTCAAAGCGGCAAACGTGGCAAGTCTCGGGTCATCCCAACTCTTGAACAAACCAGTCCTAAGTCCCTGCACAATCACAGATTTGCTGAGAGAAGCGCCTGTTATTTTAAGTCTGCCATAATGAATGGTCTCGGGATACTTCCATCCAAAGTGTTGATACATATACTCCTGTCGCGTCTGATTGGTTAAATGCTCCTTTCCTCGTATGATGTGAGTTACGCCCATTAGATGATCGTCGACACCACAGGCGAAGTTGTAGAGAGGCCAGACACAGTACTTGCTGCCCACCCTTGGATGGCTATACTTCTTTGTGTCAATGATCCTCAGCGCTGGCCAGTCTCGAACTGCAGGATTCGGGTGATCCAAGTCAGTCTTAATTCTCACAACGGCTTTCCCTTCGCCATAAGTTCCGTCTAGCATATGTTTCCAGCGTACAACGTTTTCTTCCGGTGTTAGGCTTCTACATGGACACGGTTGCCTTGTCATTACTTTTTTTCGGAACTCTTCGCGCTTGCAAGTGCAAACGTAGGCATTGCCGCGTCTAAGGATTTTTTCTGCGTGTTCATAATATATGGGGAGTCTGTCGCTTTGGATGAATTCGGCATTCCATTTACATCCGAGCCACATTATATCTTCTCTTATGAGGTCGTAGAATTGCAGGGCAGATTTTTTCAGTCTTGGGTCTGTATCTTCGAAACGGAGGTAGAACAAACCGTTGTACATTTTCGCATATTCGTAGCAGAGGATTATTGCTCTAGCCGACCCCAAATGTAAAAGACAGTCTGGATTTGGTGCAAAACGGGTGACAACCTGCTTGTAATTCTCAGCATTTGGCAATGACGGAAGTATCCTCTCTACCTCAGCTTTTTCCTTAACTAAGGCCTCCGGCCACTTCTCCTCAACGATCCCTCTCTGCCTATCTGGAGAAAGCTTGTTAATCTCTCGGACAGCCCCCGCAATGACTGAGGCAACCTCCTTTACCCTCGTTTTAAGATGCGGACATTCTGCGAGTAATTTGCCGAGAACAGGCCCCGCTCGCGCTTTTCCTCCATAGTTAAGCGCATTCAAAAGCGCAATCTTCCGAATGATTTTCCTGAGTTCCGTATTTGAAGTTGAGTTTGCCACTTGATTCTCCGTGCCTAATCAGATTTTTCTTTCAACGAGATAACTAGAGAATGCCTTTAACTCTTCCTTTGCATTTGATGGCGGTAGAAACTCGTCGATTTCTTTCCAGCTTTCTTTCATCATGTTTCGTGCATACTCTTTTGCGTATTCTATTGAACCATATTTTCTGATTATGTCGATCGCTTCGTTTCTTATTTTTTGGTCGGTTGTATGCATGTTGAGAATTTCTATCAACCTTTCTTTGTCTCCAGCCTCCGCTTTTTTTAGTGCGTGAATCACCATCAAGGTTCGTTTTCCCTCCGTAATGTCTGGACCGAGTCCACCCTTTCCCTGGGCGAATTTTTCACTGACTAGGTCGAGGATGTCGTCCTGTATCTGAAAGGCTACGGCAAGTGTCTCTGCGAATTTTCCTATATTTTCAATCAAATCGTTATCAGCATCTGCTAGTACGGCGGCCATCTTCGCTGACATTCTTGCTAAGGTTCCAGTCTTGTATATGCACATCTGGAGATACTGGTTTTCTGTGATTTCGTCGGCGTTTACTAATCCTCTGTGCCATACGATGTCTGTTGCTTGTCCAAAGCTTATGTTGATCATTTCTTGCACGTAGATTTCGTAGAGTCTAGTCAGTTTTTCTTTAGAAAGTTTGTCCTTGTTTTTGACTAAGGTTAGCAATGGCAGATAGTACATTGCGTTTCCCGCGTTGACTGCGATGTCGAGGCCGAACAATTTGTACGTGCAGGGTTTGCCTCTCCGAAATTCCGACGAGTCTTCGATGTCGTCTATTATTATTGTTCCGTTGTGGATGACTTCTGGGATTATGGCGAAATCTAAGAACTCGTTTGGGTTTTTGCCGAGAGCTTCGCAGACTAAAAGGAAAAGGGTTGGCCTCCATCTTTTGCCGCCTCTGTCTAAAAATTCCCATATGGGTTCTGCTATTGCTTTGTTTATAGCTTCAGAACTGTATTCGTATGCTGGTGGACCAAGTGTAAAAACCAAGGAATCTTTGTCGTATCTCCTTGGGATGTGTTTTTCTATTATTTTATCAATTATTGGGGCTTTCTCTTTCAGAAGTTTTTCAACATCTATTTTCATCTAACCACTTTCTCTTCTTCTCGCATACCGTTCAAGTTGGAAGCCTCGCATTCGCAACCATTCAGCTGTCTTTCCGGTTAACACGAGTGGAGCCTTCTTTATTTTTTGAGTGGATTCTGCTCCTACAAGGAACATGGTGTTTTTTAACTCTTCTATTATGAATCGAAGCACTTTTTTAACCTTGTTTGAGTCTTTTGTGGCGGGGCGTAAGATTGGTGAAGCCATACCAGCTAGACTTGCGCCTAGCGCTAAACTCTTTGCGACGTCTATTCCAGAGCGCACTCCGCCCGAGGCTATGACTGGGAGATTTACGGATTGGACGACCTCGACGAGGCTTGCAGCGGTGGGTATGCCCCAGTCCCAGAAGTCTTCGCCGAGCTTCTGACGGAATTTGTCTTTCATTTTTTTCGCTCGGTGATATTCGACTGCTGCCCAGCTTGTTCCTCCGACCCCTGCCACATCTATTCCTGCTACCCCTGAGGCTTCAAGCATTTTTGCTTCTTCGGCTTCTACGCCCGCACCCGTTTCCTTAGCTATGATTGGGATGTCAAGTGCCTGCGTGATTTCTCTGATTTTCTTGAGGACACCGACGTAGTTTGTTTCTCCTTCCGGTTGGATGACTTCTTGCAACGGGTTTAGGTGAATGGCTAGTGCGTCGGCGTCTATCATTTCCACAGCTTTTCTGGCTTGCTTGACATCGTATCCTCTGACGAGCTGGGGTGCTCCAATGTTGGCTATGAGAAAGGCGTTAGGTGCTTTTTTCCTAGTGACTGAAAACGTGTTTTCTAGTTTTGGGTTCTCAATGGCGGCTCGTTGGCTTCCAACTCCCATTCCTAAGCCTAGCTCCTCCACCGCTTCGGCTATGGCTGCGTTGATTTTCGCCGTTTCTGTGGCTCCTCCTGTCATGGCTTCGACGATGA
>JAOUJL010000294.1 GCA_029883255.1 Candidatus Bathyarchaeota archaeon
TCTTCCAAAATACTTCATTACTTATTTCATTAGAACCTTCATCAATTGACATT
The DNA here is from genome assembly GCA_029883255.1 of Candidatus Bathyarchaeota archaeon. Next base: position 54 of record JAOUJL010000294.1, read on the forward strand.
GCATGCATTTTTATTACCGCACGTGCGCTGATAAGAAGTACAGCCTCTTAAGTGTATGTGACTGTGATATAACCGCAACATAACTTTAAATATTGCATGCATGGTTGAAATCGTTGTTCGAGGAATCATAGAATGAATCTAGAAACTAGCAAGTACCTAGGTGGCATAGGAGCAATATTGCTTGTAATAGGATTTCTGGGGTCCATTGGAACAGGCTACTCAGGCCTACTCAGCCTAGTCGGTCTAGTCCTAGTGTTGATAGCGATGAAAGGATTGTCAGACTACTACAAAGAGGCAGGAATATTCAATAATACACTCTATGGCTTTGTCACATCCATAATAGCAGTAGTGGCCTTCGTAGCGGTTATCGTTGCTACGCTTCTTGGGACAATCGCTGATATGGGTATCGCTGACTGGACAAACACGGCCGAATGGACTGCAGCGTTTCAAGAAACCTTGTCCGACATGAGTGCTCTTTTCAATTTCATTGGAGGAATTATCTTGGCTGTCGTTGTCCTCTTTATACTGCTAGTCATCGCAGCAATTTTCTACAGGAAGTCGCTGAACATGCTTTCTTCAAAGTCTGGGGTGGGCATGTTTTCTACTGCAGGGCTGTTATTGCTAATCGGCGCTATTTTGACCATAATCGTGATAGGTATCATTATCATTTGGATTGCCATAATACTGCTTGCTGTTGCCTTCTTCTCAATCAAGTCACCGACCACCCAAGCAACACCATCAACGTCGCCACCACCTCCAGAATAAAATCTGCATGCATCCGCGATTGACCTTGTAGCAGACGTAGGCTAATCTCACCCACACTTTTTTTAACTACTTCTTTTCCTTAGAAAGGAGCATGCATGCATTCCACGCTTGCCTATAAATGTGAAAATCTCGGCAACTATTGTTACCAAGAACATAATACATGCTGAAACAGCTGTCCAAAAGCCGAGATGAAAATCCACGATATTGGAATACCTCGTGTAGTCACCCATTTGAACAATACAGTAGAGAAGAGAAAAAACCGAGCTAAACAATGCCAAGGCCACGACAGCAATCTTGACTTTCGTTCCTCCTTTGCTGATTACCTCTAACGATACGCCGACAAACCCAAAGGCAATAGTCAGAAGTTGGAAGAACAATACACTGATCCAATCAACATGATGTGAAAACGACATATTCCAAAAGTCAAAGAAAGATACCTCTTGGTAACTTGACCAAAGACCGTTAACACGAATCACTCGTCGGTACGACCAATAAAACGCTTCTCCATAGGTTTCTTCTGGAATCGCAGAAAACCATCGTTCGTACAACCACGGTAGAAAAATCGAAGAAAGATACAGAAGCGTCGCCAAAACGGTTAAGATAATCATTGACTTGGCGCTCTTCATCTGGTGGGCCCTTCATAAGGATCTTCAGTCCTTTGAGATATTTAATACCAGACTTTAGAACAGCTGCGTCCACACCATTGTGCATGCATGTTGGTTGACATTAAAGGAGAACACCCTGAGACGGTAGTAGGTGAAGTTGCATTTCCTTTGATTCTTTATGGTGCAACCTACTGAGCGTGGAAAAAAGCAGGGGCAGCCGTCTAACAAAAAGAAAAGAAGGAATAACAACCATTGAACGCAAAATACACACTAGAAGAAGTTGATATAAGAATCAGAAGCGCATTTGGGCTTCAAGGAATTTTTGGTGATGCCTACCCATTTAGTGAAGAGTTCAGAATCATTCTGGCTAAGGCAATATCCAAATTGCCTAAGCAAATTGTTGATTGGACCACTGAAAATGTGTTATTCTTTTCTTCACGCGATGATCGTTTTGTTTTCACACTAAATATTGATGAATGGAAGCATAAGAGGGGTTTCATCTTCCTCTGCGAAAATTTGAAGGAATGGTCAGAAGGAGGGCAGGTACTTGCGATTGCACATGAAATAGCCCATCTAAAATTGGACCATAGAAAAAGGGGCAGCTCAGAAGAGCAAGAGGCGACGAAACTAGCTAAACAATGGCTTAAACAAAGGAAGGAATAGAAGCATCCTTGAGTAATGCATGCATGCAAAACTCGCGAACGCCCACTCTAATCGCTCTAACAGAAAAAAGGGGGTTTGCGGGGGATAATTGTCGCCAGCTGCAGGGTTCTTTAAGATATGGACTATATGTTCCAACGTGTCCCACAAAAGCCTCCGAACTCATCCCCCGGAAAAAAGCAGTACGTATAA
>JAOUJL010000050.1 GCA_029883255.1 Candidatus Bathyarchaeota archaeon
TAATTATTAAGTTCTTCAGAATAAATACGGTCTTAGGTGATGTCTTGCCAATAGTCGTAGTTGAGATGTGGGAAGGACGAACAGAGGAACAAAAAGCGAAGCTGATAAAGGGTATAACTGAAGTGTTCAAGCAGATTGGTGTTGAACCTGAACATCTGAGTATAGTGATTCATGATGTCCCTAAAAGCAACTGGGGTATGCGTGGAGAACAAGCATCAAAGTTGATTAGAAAAGGCGCAGAGTGACGCAACCACACTTGTTATACCTATGTGCGTTCAAAATCAGCATATATAGGCAGGGTTGATGGATGGAAAACATTCTTGAACTTCGTAAAGAGTTCCCTGTTGCGAGAAGTAAAACGTTTCTTAATCATGCGGCATATTCGCCTCTTCCGCAACGAGTAATGGACGTCATGAAGAAATATAATGAGGATCTATCCCACTTTGAGATTGACGAGTCGAAATATAGCCTTGGACAAGAATTTTTTGCGAAGCTTATTGACTGCAGCAAGGATGAAGTTGCCTTGGTCCCAAATACGTCTACTGGGCTTAATATCGTCGCGAATATGCTCGACTATCCGCAAGATTCCAATATTGTTACAACGGATTTAGAATATCCTTCTGTAGTATACCCCTGGCTCAACAGAAAACTGGGCGTGGAAGTGCGATATGTCCGAAATGTTGACGGAAGGATTCTTCTCGAGGACGTTGAGAAGATTGTAGATGATAAGACCGTTGTCATCTCTATAAGCCATGTGGAGTATGTAAACGGTTTCAGAAATGACTTAAGAAGGCTGTCTGAGATAGCGCATGAACATGGCGCTTATCTTGTAGTGGATGCTATTCAATCATTAGGTGCTGTACCGGTCAACGTTGCAAGAGATAACGTAGATTTTTTGACAGCAAGTTGTTACAAATGGCTTCTTGGCCCTGCCGGAGCTGGATACTTGTATGTGCGAAGAGAGCTTGTAGAAACGCTTGACCCCCCATTTGTTGGTTGGGCAAGCGTGGAACCTGGAGTCTTTGATACAATTGAGTTTTGGGATATGCGGCGACTTCGACTTTCCAAGACTGCTAGTCGCTTTGAAGTAGGTTCTCCAAGCTTCATAAGTTTCGTGGGCGCTGCTGTTTCTATTCAACTTCTTTTGAGTTTAGGCGTTGAGAATATTCAGAAGCACATTTTGGATTTGACAGAGTCGCTTATGAATTCTGTGAAGGATTTAGATCTTCAGCTTACTACTCCCAAAGACAAGGATCATCGTTCAGGTATAGTTCATTTTCTCATTGATGATGCACAAAGGAGATCAGAGAGATTGAGGGAGAAGGGTGTAATAGTTTCAGCACGTTCCAATGGATTACGTGTGGCGCCTCACTTTTATAATACAAAAGAAGAGATTGAGCACCTGATCCAAGAACTCAAAGCTACATAAAATGATGCATGAATAAAGGTGTTGAAGAAGCGCGGAAGCTCATAGAAGTGGGGTTTGAATATATCTATGACTTCGATGACCTTAGGCTCTTTAGAAAATCCAAGTAGCTGTTCCCGGTTTATTGTGGTGGGGTCGCGGGGATTTGAACCCCGGGCCTCGCACGCCCCAGGCGCGAATCTTAGACCAAACTAGACCACGACCCCACTTTACATGCCAACTTTTTGTTGGATGCCTTTCTAAACCTTACGGAGCTTGCACGTGTCCAAGATGTTTTCGAAGTTTTCCCGTGTGCGCTTTTGCTTATAGTTTCTCAAGGCCTCTATCAATTGTGCCTTATCGATTTTACCGAGTTTCCTCTTTATCATCTTTGCGACATGGCTTCCCAAAAAGAGATATTGACAGATTGAGGTTACGTTGGAAACTCTTCGGTTGACGCTGGCGGTTTCGAAATCCACTATGCAAGGTTCGTCACTCACGTCTACTAAAATGTGTTTTGGAGCTGTGCTCAACTCTCCATGGTCTAAGCCTTCTTCGTCCAATCTCCAGCACTGCTCCAAGACAGCTCGCAACACCCGCCGAATCCTAGCCCTCGTTCCCTTCCCACTTGACAGTACAACCCACCTTGGAAGCAGAGTTCCTTCAATATGCTCCATTAGAAGGAAGTTTTCTGTTACATCGAATAGATTTGGACCAACCTTGACAGCGTTTGCTTTTCTCAACATTTCCGCTTCCTGCTGCATGCCAACTCTGTCTGCGTCTACCCGGCGAATTTTCAAAGCAGCTTTTCCTCTGTTTGCGTAAGCCGTGACTACTATGCCTACGCAGCCCTTGCCTAAAACTGGCACATCAAAAGCTGTTTTCCCTCCAGAGAACTCTAACGTCTTAATGCCAAGCCTCTTCAGCTCCTCAAGACGCTTTCTTAATTCGTTCAAATCATATTTGGGATAACACAAGATCTGAGCGTATTTCTCCTCATGAAGTTGTTCTAGAGGGATTAGTTTGTTTTGACGCAACAACACTCTTCAGCTTAGAGATAAGGTTTCAGAGAGATAAAGGATACTAGAAAATTGCTGTTGAAGTTGAACTATCTATAGAGCGATGATACAAAACATAGTTACCTATTTATCGAGTTTCATATATTCTAAGCATACATGGACAAAAATGTCAAGTTCTTACACGAGTGTTGTTGAAAGGAATCTTCAATTTCTCTCTGCCAGATTGTCCATATGTGATCCTAAGATATATTTCCCTAAGATGTTTGCGAAAAATATATATAGAAATGATGTTACAAACTGTGTCCCCGATGAAGGGGATGCGTGTATAAAAATCTCTCCTTTCTCTTTCAGGGCTTATTTTTCAAGCCTAGCACGCATTCCCAGAGTATCTTTTCTCACACCTAGAATTTCAAGTTTATGGAGGAATCTTCTATATCTGATTACTTCCAGGGTTGCATCTGAAAGCGTGATTACCTTGGCGAGATGCGAAATACGTCACAACTTAGTGAAAGAGGTAAAAGACAAACAAAGGCAGTACAGATAGAGATAAGAGATATGGCTCAAAAAATATTATGAACTCAGGAAGGGAAAGAACACGAAGACTACCGGGTTGACTATACCGATTGTAACGTTGCTTTCAGATTTTGGTGTAAAAGACCCATACGTGGCGGAAATGAAGGCAGTAATGCTTTCTGTCTGTCCTGAGGCGCGCATCATAGACATAAGTCATCAGATTGAAAAGTTCAACATACGCATGGGCGCCTTTGTGCTCGCTTCTGCGGTGCCGTATTTTCCAGTAGGCACTTTTCATGTGGCTGTTGTAGATCCTGGAGTTGGAACCAAGCGGCGTCCTCTCATTGTTGAAACTAAACGTTGTTTCTACGTGGGACCTGATAACGGTCTTCTCACGCTTTCCGCTCAAAGGGAAGGAATACGCCATGTTTATAACATTACCAACCCGGACTACATGCTTCCAACGATTTCAAGAACTTTTCATGGTAGAGACATTTTCGCTCCAGCAGCCGCACATCTCTCTAAAGGATGCACCCCCTCTGAGTTTGGCCCAGAAATCCATGACTATTTGATTCCTGGATTTGCTAAACCGCAAATGAGAAGAGGCTGTTTGCTCGGAGAGATTCTCTACATAGATGATTTTGGCAACGTTGTCAGTAACATCTCAACAAAGGATCTTGAAAAGGTTGGTATGAAAGAAAGTTGTCTGCTTCACGTGAAGTTTAGAAAAAAAGTTTTGAAGTTGAAGTTTTGTCCAGCTTATGGAGAGGTCCCAGTCAAAGCGCCGTTGGTGCTCATTGGAAGTAGCGGTTTTCTGGAAGTCTCCGTGAATCAGGGAAACGCCTCTGAAGCGTTCAAGGTGAAAATAGGGGATTCCATTTGCCTGTCTCTTTTCTCGTTTGCTTGCTAGTTTCAGAAGACAAGACCCTCAGGTCTTGGTGAGCTTTCAATCTTTTATATTAGGACTATTTCTCAATCAAGATGCCATTGTTAGCGATAACCACTGTTTTTCCTTTTTTGGACACTATGATCTCTTTGGGACGTTTTAAAACGCTCTTGCTTCCTTTTGATAGATAGACCTTCTTTTCCGACTTGTATACCAGTTTATCGTTTTTTGAGACCAAAATGTCTATTTTGTCTTCTTCATTGAGGAATGCGAACAATCGAGAGTCTTTTCCATTGAAGTCTACGTTGAAGTCTACGTGGCAGTTTTTTCCTTCCAACAAGCGTCCACACAGTTCTTCTGCTTGCTCTATAAAGGCGTCTACGCTTTCGTAACCTGCATTTTGTAGATCAGACGTATCAGCATTGTCCAAATCATCCTTGATTTCCTCAACCCCTCCAAGCATCATAAATGGGTGTTTCAAGTCTTTGACCGTGGGTTTCCCGACCGCTCCCCTCGCTGTCTCAATAATCGAGTCTACCACGAGTTTACCAGTCCCGTGGAAAACGTATCCTTGAACCTTTTCGTCAATTAGTATAGGAAGAGCTAAGGAGCCTTCTAGAGCATCCACAACGCATCTTTCGTTCTTCAACAGTGTTGCGTTTTCAACGATCTTCAAAGATTCGTTGCTAAGTTTATAATTTAGATATTTCATTCTGGTTCCAGTTCCTTTTCGATGAGCCTGGCGATTTTCTTCGCCATCTTATACGCCATTCTTCCGGGTATGGTGATTAGATACCTTCCCCTAACCTTCTCTTGAGCTACCAAACCAGCCTTTTCAAGGACGTCCAGATGACTGGAAAGCGTGCTAGCAGTGATTTCAGAAAGCTTGTCTTGCAGTTCACTAATATACCGTCCACCGTACACAAGTTCCCCCAGAACTCTCAGCCTATACTCGTTTCCGAGGGCGCTCATTGCAGAAGCCGCTTTTGTCGGGTCAGTTTTGACCACATCTTCTTCGCGTCTTCCTCTAAACACCCTTACGCCGTGTGGACCGATGAACACAGACCTTTCAAGTTCGCCGCTGATTCCTTCCGCTACTCCTTCCATAATGTCCCCGACGTAGTCCTGTATTTTTCCCCCCATGTCTATGTGGAAACCTCGAGGCTTCCTTCGCAGCCTATCCGACACCTCGCTTAGCTCGCTTAGTTGTTCCTTCATATTAGCTAGTTCTTCCTTGAGCTTTTTCACTTCATCTTTTAATTCTTCCGACATTTTTGCCGTTGCCTCCTTCTAATCGAATTTTGTCGTTTTCTACTAGATAAATGTCAAATACAGATAGAGCAATATAAATGTTTCTTCGACAAATATAGAAATCAAGTTGACAAAGATATTGAAAGCTTTATCAAAGCACGGAAATCTGAACTCGCCAAAAAATTGGAAACCTCAAGTGTTTGCCGATGAAATTTTATCTGTTTTAGCCAAGCCCCGCAACCTTTCTACGCCGCGAATTTCCTTGACGGATTTACCTACTGTCCTTGGAACAAGTTTTTCCCAATCTTTATCTTCTACTATCATTCTCCTAATTTTTCTAGCAGAATAACGCCCAAACATGGGATGTTCTCTCACAGGGATTTCAAAAAGGTCAAAACACTGTTTTACCCAGAGGCTTCTTGTGAAAACAACGTCAAATTTTGCTTTGTTCAAAATGCTCTTAACCCAACGTTCACAATTAAAGACGTCAGGAACCCCGATTATTTCATATCTTTCTTCTTTAACACTTTCTTTTTCTAAAGATCTTTTGATCATCTCTTTTCTTTCTTCAAACGTAAATGGGTTTCTTTCAGTAAAGGATTCCCGCAAACTTCCTATTACGACAGTTACGTTTTCACATCTTTCTAAGATCCATTTTATGGCTTTTAGATGCCCCAGATGAAAAGGTTGAAACCTCCCCACGAATAGGCCCTTCACAGTTCTCCGCCACTTTAAAATAACCTATTCATAATTTCAATAAATATTTCTCCAGTGTGCTTAAAGCTGCATCTGAGAAACTCTTCTTGTTTTCATCCCGATTTCCATGAAAAACATATTTTTTAGATATAAGAGCACCCTTGATTGCCAATCCGATATAGACCAGACCAACAGGTTTTTCTGAAGTACCACCGCCAGGTCCGGCAATGCCGGTTGACGCCAAGCCTATATCAGTGCCTATTTCTCTTCTGACTCCCTGAGCCATTTCTTTACTAGTTTCAGAGCTCACCGCCCCATAATTTCTGAGGGTACTTTCCTTAACGGCTAAGAGATTCGTTTTTGCTTTGTTACTGTAAGAAATTATGGATCCTTCAAAATATTCAGAGCTGCTCGGAATATTTGTTATTCTATGCGATATTAATCCCCCTGTAGCTGATTCAGCAACGCCTATCTTTAATTTATGCTTCTGTAACAAGTCTCCAATCTCTTCTTCTAGTAACTTTTCTTTCACACCAACCCCTCCGAAATTGATGATTATTGAAAAGAAGCCCTAAAAAGTTTTCCAACGAGGAAATCAAAAACTTCTTCGCTCTCCACGGCAATGACGTACCAGATTCCACAGATTCTCAGCAACAAACGTAGATCACGTTAACTCCTCAGCTCTATGTTAAAGATTTGAAGATAAACTTTTTCGGCGTTAATCTATCGGAAAGTTTAAAATTTTGTGGTTAGATTTAATAGTCTCTTAACCTGTTAGTGCATGAAACGGAGGAAACAAGATTGGATGAACGAGCACAGTCACGATATCTCTATGTTCCCGGCGCCACTACTATAGGTGTCGTCTGCTCGGACGGGGTGATCCTAGCCTCCGAAAAGAGGGTTTCATACGGCTACATGGTAGTTAGCCGAGTTGGAAAAAAGGTTTTCAAGATAACCGACAGAATTGGTGCAGCATGTGCAGGATTGGTTTCCGATATGCAAATCTTGGTTCATGAAATGGAGGCTTACGCAAATCTTTTCAGTCTCGACGCGGGAAGACCGATGCCTGTTAAGTCTGCTGCTAAACTGATGTCTAACTTACTCTTCAATCGACGGCTGACCCCACTGATCACCCAGACTCTCATAGGTGGAATCGACGAAGAGGGAGCAGCCCTTTACGCACTGGACATACTAGGATCACTCCTCCCCGACAAATACGCCGCCGTAGGCTCCGGAGCAGCTATCGCCGTTGGAGTCTTAGAGGAAGGATACAGAGAGAACATGCCCATCGAGGAAGCGAAGGCGCTTGTGGTCAGAGCCATAAAATCAGCGGTAAGCCGAGATATCATGAGCGGCGACGGTGCGGATTTTTTTACCATCACTAAAGAAGGAATTCAAGAAGAATCCTTAAAGTTTTAGCATTCAGCCACCAGTATGAAACACTGTTTCTAGCATTTACTCCTGCATAATTGAACCATCATGGATTCTATACGTTACATCCGCAAATTCGACCATTTTTTCGTCGTGTGTGGCAACTATTACAGCTGTTTTCTGTTTTCTGCTCATATCGGAAAGTAGTTTTATGATCTCACATCCTGTTTCGGAGTCGAGTTCACCTGTTGGTTCATCTGCAAGTATCAAAGACGGACTATTTGCAAGAGCCCTCGCAATCGCCACCCGTTGCATTTCTCCAGTGCTAAGTTCCTTTGGCCTGTGTTGAAGCCTATTTGCCAGCCCAACCGTTTCGAGGAGTTGAACAGCTCTTCGCCTTTGCGTCTCCTGAGAGATATTAGCTAGTGCCATTGGCAACTCAACGTTTTCAAGAGCCGTAAGTGTAGGCAACAGATTGAAGGTCTGAAAAATGAATCCAATGTTTTGAAGCCTTGTCTTTCTTCGTTCTTTTTCAGCCAGAAGCGAGGTATCTTCTTTATTGATAAAGACTTTTCCAAATGTTGGATGGTCATTTAGTCCTATGAGGTTCAGGAGCGTGGTCTTTCCGGAGCCAGATGGTCCGTTAATCGCCACAAGGTTCGCTTTATCCACTTCAAGATTGACTTTGTTCACCGCTGTTATACGGGAGGAACCAAGGCGATATATGCGCGTTAACTCTAGTGTCCTTACAATCAATATTCTGACCTCAAAACTTCCGAAATGTTCGCGCTCATAGCACTTATGGCTGGAATGATGCCAGCAACACAGCTTATAATAAGAGTGGATGCCAAGATTTCAACCATGAAAATGGGAGAAACTACGCCGAATAAGCCTTGGAAGAACAATGTAAGTGGAATGCGAGTGTAAATGCTCGCCAGAAAAAGCGTCGCAACCGTGCCTGCTAATATTCCGAGAAGCCCGCCAAACAAGCCTATCAAAGTGGTTTCAGTAATGACCATGCGGAAGATGGATTTTCTGGAGGCGCCTAGAGCACCCAATGTGGCAAAATCTCTTCTCCTCTCAGAAACGTTCATTATGGCAACCGTTGTCACAAGGATCATGCTCAAAAAGAAGAGCATGCCCCTCATTCCCAGATTCCACGTCTCGATATCAGAGAGAAGAGGCGCAATAATCTCGTTTCTCTCATCAGCCGTTAAAGCCTTAACACCTGTAATGTTCGCTTCGATGTTCTCCACAACTTCTTTTCCCACACTTCCTTCTTCCGGCTCGACAACCATCATGTTAATCCATGAGGAATTTGTGGGAAAATATACGCATTGAGCTAGTCTGAGAGGCATGATGATCACGCGAGCCAGAGTTGTTGAAGGGGTGTCGAGAATTCCTACAATTGTTAGGTTGTAATTTTTGATTCTTATTGTTGAGCCGAGGGCGAGGTTGTATTGGTCAACAAGAGATGGACCGACTATGACTTCTTTCGCGCTTGAATTTGCTGATGGCCATCTTCCATCAGGTTTCAGAGGCGTAGATCCAACCAGAATTCCCCATTTTTCAGAGGGTATTCCAATGCTGATGTTTGTTGGTACAAGTTGAATAGCATCTTCAAGTTCATAGCCGAAGAAGACTAGCATCGGAACCGCTGTTCTCACTCCTTCTATTCGCTTCACTTCGTCAACTGTATCTTCTGGAAGGTTTCCTCCACTTATCGGAAACGCTTGGACTACTATAGAGCCTTGGGCGACGACGACAATGTTTCCGCTGAAGAATATGTTCATTTCTCTGATGATGGATGTGTATCTTGAAGTTGTCGCGCCAATGGTTACTATAAACATGACGGCTAGGGTGATGCCGAGGATGCAGAGTGAAGTTCTGAGGCGTCTACGAAGGAGATTTCGTAGGCACATAGTGGTGATCCGCGTAGTTTGTTCCTCCGCTTA
>JAOUJL010000051.1 GCA_029883255.1 Candidatus Bathyarchaeota archaeon
CAGCATCTTTTTATAGGCTCTTCAATGTAAAACAGAGGCCACGTCCGTCGATTCTCACACTGTTGATAGTATTTTTTTCTTACATTCCAGAATGTTTGTTCACCATCTTGTTTTTCTTAAACATTATGCCTTATTTTCTAGGTCTTGGAGGTGGCTTAACCATGCTTTGGGTTATCGTACCTAAGGCCTGGGGGGAAATTACCCTTATGAGCTTTCTAATGGCTGCTCTGGTTGGAAACGAAGGCTTTAGCACTTTCATCGCTACCTCGCTTGCCAGCTACAAAACTAGATTGAAGTCTTAATGCTACAGAGAGGTTGCCTTCTGGAACGCTATACAGAGAATAATGGACATCTATGTTTCTTTGATGATCGGAGTTATCATTTTGCGAAGGTTTCCTGAGGTAATGAACAAATGAACAATCAGCTTGCATGCGAAGCTGAAAGTGATAGACTAGCTGGAATTATTTGATAACCTAGCTGCTTCCATATATTCAGTGAATAGTAGATCATCCTTTTCTGGGAAATAAACAAAGGCTTGTCCAACTTTTTCGTAGAGTAGTTTCATTATCTGAATTTCAACAAGTTTGGCCCCATAGCCGAAAATTTGTTCAAGAGCGTTGGTAAACTCCTCAATCCTGCCAGGAATCTCCGACCTCTTAATCTTGAAAGCTTTTTCCAGATAAAAGTAGATCGCCTGCTTCGGCGAATCTCCTAAGGAAGACAGCCCCGCATCTACTGCTTCTAGCACAAGTTTGTTAAACTCATGGTTACACTGCGGTGATGTTTCTTTGGCACAGACTCTGATGCTAGTATTGTGTTGCAGGTCAGGCTTGCTGGGTATTGAATGTAAACACGCTCTGTATATGTACCAGTTGGTCGTGAATTCACGCTTCATCAGCTTTGCCTGTTTTTGTAGTTTTGTTGAACTGTTCATGTGTTCCACCAGTATACATATCATATCGTATGACTTAATATATCGATTATTTCACTGTTCGATATATATCGAAATTCGATATATGAACGTGCACCTTCACTCAATCGTGTTCTATAGGATTGTAGAGATTGCAGGCTTTGAACAAGTTGTTAGCATTGCCAGAAAAGAACTTAGAATTCTTCTTTTACAGTCCTATTGACTGTTTAAACACTTCTAAGTTGACGCTTCCGGCTTTGAAGGTGTTGCCCGTAGCAGCGTTGTTGACTATCAAGACTGCTGGAGCGAATAGGTTCGGATCGATTTGACGAAAGTCGTAGTCAACCTCCTTGAAGATTTCAAAGAACGGTTTCCCATAGCTTTTGGAGGCTGAAGATGACGCCTTATCCACCAATTCTCTCAGCTTTTCATCATCGTCGTAGTGTATTGTATAACTTGCTACGCCTGCGTACAAGATTGCGTCATTTGTTCTTCCCATGGCTTCAGCGAATTTAGGGTGTACTGGTGCAATAGGTGCGTATCCCCACGCGTGCATTATTAGTTTTGGGTCAAGTCCCAGTTTGGTTAACTTGTGTATCCCTGTTTCTACGATTCTTCCAGAGATTTGTGTAGACCCACTTATGGTTGTTGTCGGAACCAAAATCACGGATAAACGGTCAGAAGTGACGCCGCATTGGTTAGAAATATGGGCTATTACACTTTCGGGCGGGTCCATACTTGTTTCAAGCACAAGCACTGTCACGTCAGCTTTGTCTCTGTAGTTTATCTTTTCATAAATTTCTCTGGGCTTCAAAGCTAACGCACGAGCGGGACCAGAACCTATGGCAACGAAGCTACCCATGTTGATGTGCCATCCGCCAAATTGAGATCCCAAAGTCGCTACCGCCGGATGATCTGTGTACACGAATATGGAAGGAATTTCAAGGTCCTTATACTGTTTGTAGAAAATGTCTGCGTGGCCATAGCCGCCGAGACATATCTCCGTTATAATTTGGCCAGCGAGGAATCCTCCTCTTGCTTTGATTCCGGCGTCAATTAAAGTTGTACCTGATTTTGTTTCTTTAACTGCAACTCCATACCTTTCAGCGTCGTCGCAGAGTTTCTTTACGAGTGGCCATGCGGTGTGATTTACGCTTAGTTGAGGTGCAGACATTTTTTTCACTCCAGATATTTCTCGTAAAATTTTAGGTGCGGGTTTTGATTTTGCGAAACGAACAACTTTCCATTACCATTTTCAGCTAAGTCACCAAGAAACTTGTAGAACGGCCCTTTAACAATTTCTCCGTTTATCTTAACTTTGGGCTTAATGCTGTCAACTGTAAACGTAGGAAGAATTGAGGGCGTGTGGCCGCAAACAACGATTTTTCCTCCAATCATTTGAGCCCCAGTTCGTCCTTCCGAGTTTCCTTGTACAATTATTGTTCCGTTTCTCATGTGCATGCCCACAAACTGCCCAACGTTTCCATCTATTCTGACTAGCCCGCTTCTCATGAAACACCCAACTTCATTTCCAGCATTTCCCTGTATAATGATTTCTCCTCCATTCATTCCGTGGGTGCTTCCACGATAGGCTGCTCCAATGTAATCGCCTGCATCTCCTTTAATTTGAATGATACCTTTTTTCATCATGCACCCGGTCCATGAACCTGCGCTACCCGCCACTACTATGGTGCCTCCTTGCATTTCTTCACCGAGATGCATGCCAATGTTGCCGTCGATAATTACCTTACCTATAGACATTTTCGTGCCGATTCTTCGGACCTTTCTGGCATCTCCCAAAATCCGTATGGTCATTTCTTCTGATTGGTTCTTTGCGTTACATTCTATTTTGAAAAGTTGGTCAAGAGCTCTTTTTCGATTTCCTTCCCAAATTTGCAGCTCAGCTATTTCACTGACTGATTTTTCAGCGAAAATGTCAGGTGCGATGCATTGGGCGTCTACGGGAGCTTTGAATAAACGTTTCGGATAGAGTGTAATCATGAGTTCTAAACCTCAGCCTTAACCGAGAGAGGAGCAGAGGCTGTTAAGAAGCTTTCTGGGATGGAATAGTTTTCATATTCTACTGTCCAGTATTCTCGAAATCTTCGTTTCATATCATCCGCAACTTCTATCGGCGATGAAAGCTGTGGGTTGACCCAGAATGTTTTTCCACAAACCGGCTTTGCGATTTTTCCATCTTTCGCCACGATTTCGCCGTTTTTGATCGTATACGCAGTATTTTCAAAAGCCTTTCGAACCACTTTGTATTTTCTAGAAGGATCAACTAGCTCAGGATTAATGTTATATATCGCTATATCAGCGTCTGCCCCGATTCCAAGATGCCCCTTCTGTGTTAGGCCTAAGGACTTTGCTTGACCAGCGCGTGTGACTATAGCTATCTCATAAAAGCTATATTCCCGCTTAATGCTTGGAAGCAGACTCTTGTGTCTCGCCCGTCTATTGATTCTTTTCATCGTTAGATCCCTTGCATTTCGGCTCATTAACCACGAAATTATTCGGGGGTAAGTGGTGAATGGGGCAGCGTTTGGGTGATCGGTTGTCAAGTAGATTCTCCATGGGTCTTCGACCAAGAGACCGAGTTCAAGCCCGATTGACCATTGGATGGAGTGAACATAGCTCTTGCGTCTGTACCTGAAAGGCACGATTCCAGAGCTTGTCTCGGTTTCCACGTCGTGGTTAACCCACTTATTGTTGGTCAGCTGGTAGAGGCCGTATTGAAATGGGCCGTCAGCCGTCATCGTAGTGGTATCGGTGAAAACCACCTGCCCAAGATCAAGCGTTACATGACGGCGGTGATTAACGTAATTGGCGATTTCTTCAGCTCCTGACCTTAGCGTCCGCCAATTAGACCCCTTGAAGGCGCTAAACTGACAGTGAGTAATGTGTATTACTGGTTTATCCTCTAAGGCTAGATTTTCGACGCACTTCATCGTGTCCAAGGCTGTCGCATAGTTTCCAGCTTTTCCAAGATTGTTGGTATGCACGTGAATCGCGTGAGGCATATGAAGGAGCTTGTTTACCTTGCATAAGCCACGAATAATTTCTTTCGGAGTGAGGTTAAAGTGTGGAACCGGGTCGTCAATGTTTCTGACGTTCTGTCCAAAGCCCCAAGCTTCCAGCCCACCCGGGTTTACAATCTTTATGGCATAACCTTTCGTGGCAACCATTATCCAAGCTACGTGAGCCGCACATTCCTTGATCATTCCATCTCGAAGGTATTCTAAGACGAACCACCAATCCCCCAGTAACGGATAGCTGGCCTTGTCAACCATGGGTGTGTCATCAAGCTCCTCATGTGTGTGCCGAGCCTCAAGTGGAGGCATCGAAGGATTCATGATAGTTGTATAGCCCATTCTTGCATAACGGTAGCCAGTTGTGAATGTTGATGGAATAGAATACCCCACCCCAGACCTGGTAATGGCTGTTTTTGGTTCTACGTCTCTAAAATGGTCTTCAGGTCGGAGAAGACGACCAGCATTAACTTCAGAACCAGCGATGTGACAGTGAATGTCAACTCCGCCAGGCATTACGATCATTCCAGAAGCATCAATCACCTTTGCTTTTTTCTCATCTGCTTTTCCAACGATTTTTCCATCGCTGATTGCGAGGTCCATTTTTTCTCCATCTATGCGATTTAGAGGATCGTAAACAATCCCGTTCTTAACAATGAGTTGCGTCATTTTCGTTTGCTCCTCAGTCTGCGAACTTCATGAAGGATTCTTTGCAGTATCTCAACATCAGGAAGACAGTTGCTTGGCGGTTCTACAACCTTCTTTAGTGGTAAGGGAACGTGGTCCATGCGGTAGGCAGTCCCCTCTGTCTCGATCCCTACGAAAGTGGATGGAAACACCACATCGGCCATTAACGAAGTAGGAGTTGTTTGTGGGTCAATCACAATAAGAGGATTTTTCACCAAGTTTTGAGCTGCTTTTTTTGGGAAATGTGCGACCGGATCTGAAGCGACTACAAGCGCAGCATCTGTTTCATCTCGGCACAATATATCAATCACCGATGTTTCACCGGGGTTGTACTGTGGATAGCCCTGAGAGAAGTCAACGGCAAAGGGATATCCGGTTTGCCAAGTGAACACGATATCTGCTCCAGTCACGTTGAAATGCCCTCGCATAGGCATGATCAGAAACTTTGTGCGTTGGTTTAGATCCCGAACTAGAGAAAGCGCAGCGTCAACGTTTCGAAGCTTACCTTCAGTCATGGTCAAGCCTTGTCCAAAAAAGATAACTCCCAATTCGCATCCTATCATAACATCAGCAATTTCGTCAAGGGTTTCAACAGGCACGCCAGCCACACGGTCAATGTCAAGTTCTTCGTCTGCAATAAGCATACGGAAGGCTTGCAGAAGCTCGTAGTCTTTGTTGGGTTCAACTTGAAGGAAATAGTCAGCTCCATCAGCGGAATGGGTCTTACGAACATCTACGACCACCATCTTTCTTTTCTTCTGGAACATAGTATAAGGGAGTTCGCGACTGATTTCAGATGTAGCAAATACGTCGCGTCTAAGGACTAGATTAATAGCCCTTCGAAGTCTCTTTCTGGACAGAATGCCGCCCAATCGTGAGACATGTGCTCTCCATGCACTCTTTTGAAATCTACCATTCGAAAATGTAGTGTATCTTTCTACGTGGCGGGGATGAGAGCTCCAAGGGTTGCATCCCCAATAAAAGATGAGGTCCGCGCGATGCCGCAGTTGCCCTAAGGTGCAAGACGCGATGCCAACATCTTGGATGCTCAGAATAGACGGGCCATGACAAATCGTAGTCGTATTGTCGATGACCCCGCCAACCTCCTCGGCCAGCTCCAGTCCGACGCGAATTGCTTCACAACTTGTAGAACTCCAGCCGTACAATATGGGGTAAGTAGCATCTATGAGGATCTCTGCACTCTTTCTAATCGCTTCATCCAAAGAAGCTTCAACCAACTCGTCGTTCTTTCTTACAAGTGGTTTTACACTTCTGTGATTAGTATAGTCTAAAAACTTGGCTGCACCAACAGCACATGCGTTTCTAACATCCGTTATAATATTGTTTTTTACAACAACTTCGATGTCATCACAAAAAGAACCGCAGACCGGACAGGTCACTTGGGAAACGACGGGCACTCTTATTCCCTCTTGTAATGTTCTTCAAGCAGATTAAGCATGCTTGGCACTCTTTCTTCAAGAGCAGGTTCAATCTCGGCAGGTATCCCCTTTAGTGATGGCATCCCAGTTCCATGGGTTTCCGGGTTCATGACGAGACTTGCCCAAGGACCATAGGGAATGAAAACAACCTTGGGATGCGGCGCTGTCGGCGACTTAACCAGCCTTACGACTACAGAACCGAAATTGGTGATGATTCTGACATTTTTGTTTTCTCTTATTCCAAGTGATTTTATGTCTTCTGGGTCCATATAACAAATCGCCACGCTCTCCTGATACTCCTCAGAGAGCTTGCCGTGTTCCTTTCCCACACCTTGATCGACTGTTCGACCGGTCAACAGTGAAACTTTTAGTTTAGGCATCAGGCTGTCCCAACCGAAAGGATAAGCTTTGACTCGTTAATCAGCTTGAAACGTTTACTCAGCATGATTTAACCTATTAGTGTTATTCATGTTGCTGAACATTAACATACGCTCTTCTCATCTAGACGCAGACAATTGTATGCACCGCATTCCAATCAGCGCTCACTTTTACTCCAGCCTTCCAGTTTTCTGTTTGGATCATATTCGATTCATGTATTAGACCGCGGTGGAAAACACCACGCACGCACACAAATCTATGTTGGCAAAACGGTTTCACCAGAAGCCAACTTCATCAAATCCTCTTCCCCCTCAGCATAACCTGAAGCAATTAAGACGTCACCAGCTTTTATCGCAACGTCAGGCTTAGGGCGTATCCATTTCCTCCCTCTTCTAATGCTTAATACCCGCATCCCTGTCTCCTCTGGAATCTGAGCAGCTCGCAGAGTTTTGTTTATTAACGAAGATTTTCTAGCTACATGCACACGAGTCACCGTTTCCTCAGCCTCCTCAATCACAAGCTTCAAAATAGGATGAGGCTCTAACCCTCTCAAAACAACCCCAGCTATCTCCGCAGCAGCATCCGCTATCTTTTCCGTAACAACTCCCAGCCTTATCAAACCGAGGAAATCCTTGGATTCTTTTCGCTTGAACCCACTTGACAAAACTAAAAGTTCAAACTCTGTGTGCAACTCATCCACATGTTCTTCGAGTTCTTGCACCTCTTCCGCCAGCTCATGACTGTTGAGAAGAAGTGAGGAGTATGCAAGGTCCATCATGAGTTCAGAGGTGTCTTTCAGCTCCACAAGCTTATCTACAATTTTTTTGAAGGGCCTTTTAGGTGACGCCATAGTTTAATCCTCTAATTTCTGAACCGTTCCACCAGCAAGTCCTTTAAATTCCTCGATGCCCAATGGAGCTCCTCGAGCAACAAGAACATCCTCCTTGTCAACTGTATCATCCTCTTTTGGGTTTATGATCCACTCCTTTCCTCGACGAATTGCAATGATGTCGACCCCAATCTTCGCGGCCAACTCTAATTCCCCCAATTTTTGCCCGATCAAGATTGATCGCGGCTTAACCTCGGCTCGGGCTAGTCGTTCCTCAACCTTTTGGAAAGCCTCTCGAACAATGGGATGAATACCGATTTCCTGCAACACTATTGCAGCTATGTCAGCAGCAGCGTCAGAAATCTTGTTAGCTGCGGCAGCCACCACGGAAACTCCGACAAGAGCCTCGGCATCTTCTGCGTCTCTTGCAGCCAACATGGCGTTCATGCCTAAAATGTAGGCGAGTGTGTCAACATGTTCCTCCAGTTCTAAAACATCCTCAGCGAGTTCACGACTATGAAAAAGGGCTGCAGAGTACGCCAAATCGATCATTAACTCTGATATGTCTTTCATTTCAACGAGTAAGTCTCGAACTGGCATGGGTTTGTACTCAATTTTTTCTAGGCGCACCATGCTGTCAAGAACTCTCCAAGCGTAACATAGTCTCGCTACCTAGCATTAAACTGGGCGTATATTAATATTAATGTGGACTGTTATTAATTTTGCAAGAGAATCAAGGTGGTTTATTCAGAGATTAAGTATCGGCTACTAGACATAGTGAGATAAGAAGTGCAAAAGACGAATGTACTTTCCAAGCTACACAACATTCCAGAATTCTTTAGGAGCCACTTTAGCCTTTCTTGCTGAGGCTATGTTGTATGGACAAACCTTTATGCATGTTGAACAATCTATGCCGTTTTGGCACCAGTAAAGGTAGCATCGTTCACCATCAACACACCATTTCATCGTTCCTGGATTATTGGATCTGCATGCTACTTCGAAGTTGGGTTCATCATCCATAGAAATTGCAGCCGCCTTGCAATGTTGAGCGCACAACTTACATTTTCCACAGAATTCTTTTACGCCGAACTCTATAGGTTTGTTAGGTTCCAAAGGAAGATTTGTGAAAATCTTGCATAGTCTCACTCTTGGGCCGTATTGAGGTGTTATTAGTAGGCCATTGCGGCCTAGTTGTCCAAGTCCAGCATCAATCGCAAGTGGAATGCTCAAGGCAGTGTCATTTCCGCATTGAATTGCTTCATATCCTAGATTTCTGATAAACTCGCCCATGCCTGCAAGTATAAAAGCCATTTTTGAATAGCCCAATCCAGTAGCAGCCGCGGCGGGAGCAGCTGGAGAAGTTGCAATCCCATCTGCGTCCATTTCAACCGCCATAACAACAATATTTTCAAATCTCTCCGGAATATCAGCATCTGCATATAGCCAGTCTCTATTTAGCTTGCAGATTCCAACCAGCGATGCACCGAAAAGCTTTGCTGCTCGAGTAGTAAAAGTGTTCATCTTACATGGGTCATCAACTTCATATTTCGTCTTTGTCAAATCAATTCCAATAGTGGCTGTTGAAGTTCTAAGCAGTTTAATTTTTTCCCTTGAAAAGCCACCTTCAAAAGCGTCATGCACTATCCAAGAGGCGTAAGCTAACGCAAAGTCAGCTCTTGAATAACCAGGTTTTCCATGTGCAACGATGTCAAGCACTTTTTCATCATACATTCGCTTGTGGCCTTTCCATGATGAATCCCACATTACTCTATCAAAAACTGTGTTTTTGCTGTCGAAGCGACGAAGTTCAAATTGAT
>JAOUJL010000295.1 GCA_029883255.1 Candidatus Bathyarchaeota archaeon
TATGGAGGAAGCTTATACACCTTTTCAAGAAGATCGTCCAAGAAATCAGCCACACGAACAAAATATTCGGCATTTCCCATCGGAATGACTACGTCTTGAATTCTAAGCTCGCAGATCTGATCAGGGTCAGTTAACGGATTTCCGTTGCAGTTAAGAAGATAACCCATTTGCCGAAGCCTTTCAACAGAGACACCAATTTCTTTTGGCTTGAAATGTGTTAATGGCGCGTTTGTAGCGTCAAACCGAATTGTTCCATCTTTATAAACAGACAGATCATATTTAGCTCGCAAAATCCCCTTTTCAAGCGTCTCAACCATCTTTGTCTCGTTTATTAAACCCTTTACGCCTTTCACAAGCTCTGGAACAGGAAGATTCAGCCTTTCACTAGCCTCGTTCATCAACTCCCTCAAGTTGATTGACTGCTTACTGTAACTCCTTGTTGAAACTTTACAGATCGGACAGACATCTTGTTTAAGAACCTTGCCACACTGAGGACAGCACTTCACCAAAACCGTCTCTGCCCCACACTTAAGACACTTTATCCTATGGGTTTCCGTTCGACAATCAGGACAACGCCGCTGCACAAGCTCAACTTCAATCATAACCCTGCTTAACGCTGCCACGATGTTTCGTCGAGAACCACCAGCAAGCCCAACCGGGAAAAGCACATGAACCATAGGCCTCATCTCTCGCCTCTTCGCCTTTTCCGGACGCCCCATCCTCGCGCCTACAAACGTCGGAGCCTTGTCTCTGACACTAACACCACAGAGTTTCTCAAGGTTTTCAAGAACAGATTTCGCACTAACTACTCTCGCTTTGGAATCGTCTAATCCGAGACAAACTGCAAAAACGTATGCCTCATCCCCTTCTATCCTAATGCTGTCTTCCACAACTTTATGGGGAACACACAGCTTTTCAAGCAGCTGCTTTACTGATTCGTTCATCTCACCGGATATTTCACGAACACTTCCATTCTCAACCTCTCTTCGAGAGTTCAAGAGCCACTTCCGTAACACGCGAAGTTCATCAGAAGAAATATACGCCCAGAAGAACGTAAAAAACGGATGAAGAGGAACCCCCAGGGCCAAGGCTAATGATACTGCTTCTTTGGCGGTTGGCTTGTTTCCAAAAGGATCCACGAGAAATCCTTCGAGGCGACCTGCAGAAATCTTCGCCCTCGTCGCGGCCTCCTTTAAATCTCGACCAAATTTCCGTTTAACGACCGCTTGAAGCTCCTGACACCACCACTCCTCAGTGAACCCTGATGGGAGGAGAATTTTGTTGGTGTACAGAAAGTCGCCAAACCCGATGAGGATGTCGCCTAAAAACAGAACCTTGTCAACCACGTTTTTCATTTGTGCAAAATTTTCAAGTGAAACACGAACAACAGATCCATCCCTCAATCGTACAACCGGAGGCTCTATCATATCTACCGGAAGAACAACACCGGCTTTCCCTGGACCTTCAATGCGTAATTGAGTACCAGCTGCAAGAAAATTCTGAAGAACCATCATGGTCGCTGGATGAACCCCAACTGCAGCTAAACCAGTGTTCCTAGATCTCCCATAACGAAGCCTGAAACCCCCCCGCCTCGAAGGAAATGAAAAGACGGGACGCCCCGCAATAATGTCCTCCATAAAACCAGCATTCTTCTTCCGTTCGATTTCTCGAACGCTCTTCAACCAGTCCCAGCCCTCAATTCCCAGTTTTTCCACAATCGTCCACACCTTTGCAGAACGCCCCACAACACCATCGTTTACAACGCGGAGTGCACCACCTCGTACCCGGTTTGTCTCGATTCGAGGAAGATCGCGGTAGGCAGAAACCTCAACTGGATCAGATTCCAGCCCAGTAACTTGCACGGGGAGAAATTGAAGTGCTCTTCTCAACTCTTCATCTGAGACGTGATATTGAAACCGACTTACCGATCGCTCAAACAACCGCATCTCTTCGATGAAACGCCCAATCTCGTCTTCAGTTGGTTTATAACGGTCTAGCCCCAGCAGACGGCGAACAAAATCTCCCACCAGCAAACTTAAAGCCTGTTCCGTACCGCCCGCAGAACGTATGGGCCCAGCATAATAAATTGCCAAATACTTCGTTCGATCAGAATTATACTTCACCGCTACTTGTGCTACGCCTTGCAGAGGCGCGGCGGTGATGCCCTCGGTCAGTATGGCAAGCGCGGTTCTTATCGCCTGCTCAGCGGCTTCACTCGCACTCATGTGCCCGAATTTTCCGTATA
>JAOUJL010000052.1 GCA_029883255.1 Candidatus Bathyarchaeota archaeon
GGATGAAATTCGCAATTGGGCTAAGGAACTATCTAGGAAAGCTAGACAATAACAGCATGACCTTTGTCATTTATTCAACAGCAACTCTTTACAAATTTGCCTGACCGAGTTCTTCCCACACACAAGATAAAACATTACCCCCAAACCCAAACAGTGCGAGAGACCGACAGTTTTAATATTTCTTATATCCTTTTTTGGATCAATCAGATGAATTGGAGGTGTTGAACTTTTGCCTAAAATGTGTCCGTTTGCATTTGCCACAGGTGTACCTGGCAAGAGAGTAGTGGGTAAAGGCGTCCCGCGTGACTGCCAACAGGATAAGTGTGAATGGTGGACAGGCACAGAGTGTGCCGTCTTGACGATTGCCAAAGCCCTGGAGAAAAAATGATTGGTTCTGAAATGCTAACACGCGAAATTCAAAAAGGCAAAGCTTCCTCATTGATTAGGGTTTCTAATTCCTGTTCTTCGCCTCTCATAATTCTTCGAGTCCCAACGGTTGCAGGATTGGTGAGACTCAATTGTAGACAGGTTGAAAGGGATAAACAGGTGAAAAGTTGGTTGGTTGGATTAAAATTTAATTCCTTCCTCCTTCTGAAAAGCTGATGAAAACTTGCACCTTTTCTGGCACGCGCGCGGACTAGAGAATCAATTAACTCGCGATCTGCGGGATTTCTTTTAGCATTAGTCCCATTCCGATGCAGTCGACGAATCTCCGTTCAAAGAACGCTGTTTTTCTTCTTCTGGTTTCGGCTTTGCGCGCGCGCGAGTTTCTCACTTCTTCTTTAATGTGACATTTAGGAGGCCTTTAACTCCGCTTGGAAAACCCAATTCCAATCCGGCACTAACGTCATCTATTCTATAATCAGTAAACTCCTTTTCGAGACGTTCTAACGCTTCTCTGATTCGCTTCTCAACATTGAATAATTTTATTTCTTCTATTACTACAGCAACTTCCTTAACCATACTCCATCACCCCCTTGAACTTTACAGTAGCTTATTGCGTTACACCACTAATAGCATTTGCGCGCGCGTGTGCGTGCGCGTGCGGGTGTTGTATACGTACGTAACTAAGGACGTAGGTGGAAACGTGGGTAGGAACGTGGAGAAGGGGGGAAGTGTGTGTGTTTGGGATTAAAGCGCGCGCGCTACTATCTGTATTAGTGCGCGCAAAAATTGATCAGTCGTAAAACAAGCTTGTACTAATGCGGTTTTGAGATAGTTTGCAGAAAAAAGGGGAAGCTACTGTGTGTATAATGTTAATGTTTTCTTGATTTACTCCCAGAACCACACTGTTACTTCGCTGCCCTCCAGTAGTGTTCCATGCCAGACGCCAAACTTTCCTACACTATCTCTCCAAAGATGAAGAGCAAACCGATTTGTAACACCATAGGCATCATCGACTAAGCCAATCCAAAATGTTCCAGTCCATTTGTCGTGTCCTTCTATATCTTTGACACGCGCAGTTCCCCAGAACTGTGCCTCTTTCTTTCCGGTCAAAGTCAACCGTCCAGAAGTAACATCTAAGTTTACGATAAATTTCAGATCATGGTCTACAAATACTCCGCTTCCCTTGTAATCCGTTGTTGTCCCTTGCGTTACAGCAGACAACGACATGCCGATCAATCCTATTGTGCAATGATGCCCTGTGAAATCTGGATAATCATCGTAAAACTCTCCGCCACCAGACGCTTTCACCCATAGTGGTCCATACGGTTCGAAATCGGTTATGTATCCAAGCCCCAAAAGGTCGAATTTGTCAACATATCCATCGGTATTTGCATTCCAAGAGCCGACCTCGAATAAAAGCGCTACAATATTGCCACCTGATAGTTCTGAACCGTACTCTCCATCAGCCAACCATCCACTAAGTGTTTTCACTCCAGCGTAGGACTGACCAACTGAACCGACCCCGACGACCCATAACCACCATTTCCCATTTGACGTGTCAAACGACTCTGGTATCCAGACAAAGTCTGAGGTTGAAGGATCAAAACCATCTTGGAAGTATGGTTCATACACCACAATAATGTCAACAGAACCGTCCCCGTCAGTGTCAACGCCGAGTTTGAAAGCTGGTGCTTGAAAACCGTTTGTTGAGGAAGTTCTATACCAGCAATAACTGCCAGAAATACTGGGGATGCTGCCAAAGTCACCATGTTTGGCAACGCCAGCTTTGTCTGGGTTATTGTTGGTGGTGGCAAGACGTAAACTACCTATTCCAGCCGGCGGATTGTCAGGTCCAACAACAAACTCAACGATTCCATTGTATCGCGTATCACCCATAATCCAACCATCGTCTCCCAGATTAGCTACTATTACTGTTCCATCAGCCCTTGTAGGGATTGTAATCGCCATCATGCTTGCCAGAAACAGCGTCATCATTATCGTTGTAATCACTTTTGTTGTCATTCCATCACTCTCTTTTCTCTTTTTTGCGGGATGTTTAACGTGCCCCAGACTCGGCACGGGTTAGACGCCAACTCTAGCCGCTTCTCATACGCGTGGCCGGGTACCCCTAACCATTAACCGATATATTACACTTGCCAATTTAACATTTTTGTAACTTGCTTCTATAACTAAAAAGTCAACATTTTTTATATATATGATATATACTTCACCGCGCGCCACTACGTGTTAACAGGAGGTGGGAGAGTTTGAAGCCGTAATTGGTTGTTGTGAAATAGTTGGGAAATGGAATGTGAGTAGGGTGAGTTTCAACGCGTTTCCCCTCCAGATTGAACTCTACGCTGATTCTGCCTTCTGCTTTAAGGCGGAGCCATTCCCATAGCGCGCGCGTTGATTGGTGTGTGCAATTCCCGCATGCTTCGAAGAGAAATCTCATGCAATCTTCCCTCTTCTTCTCTTCCCAGAAACACGTATGCATGCAATCAAACGAAACCTGGATAAAAATTGATTAGCGTAAATATTTTTCAAAGTAATCTGTATGACTCGTGTAGTTTTCTCCGAAAAGAAATGAGATATATTGATATTATATAGTTGAAAAATCAACTTTACAATTATGAATTCCAGGTTTGCTGAGGGTGAATCGAATTGACCAAGAGCAGTGCGATATCAGGTTTCGTCAAGCCCGGGTTTGAAGCTGTGCGGGAAGCCTTCGCTGAGAACTTCGAGCGCCGCAATGAGCTTGGTGCCGCCTGTTGTATCTACTACCGCGGGGAAAAAGTGGTCGACCTATGGGGTGGCGTCAGGAACGAGGCCACGGGAGAACCCTGGGAAGAAGACACGATGGTGATCGTGTTCTCGGCCACGAAGGGATTGTCGGGTCTAGCCATGGCGCTTGCTAATTCGCGGGGGCTGTTTGACTACGACGAGCGTATCTCAAAGTACTGGCCTGAGTTTGCCCAACAGGGTAAGGATAAGATCACTATCCGGCAGCTGCTGGCACACCAGGCAGGGCTCTTTGCATTCGATGAACTAGGTGACAAGAGCACCTTAGCGGACCTCGACCGCCTTGCGGTGGTTCTGGCGCGGCAGAAGCCTGCGTATGAGCCAGGAACGCAGCAGGTTTACCACGCCCTGACCCTAGGATACTACGAAAGCGAGCTCTTGCGCCGGGTCGACCCCAAAGGCCGCAGCATAGGGCAGTACTTTCAGGATGAAATTGCGGCTCCGCTCGGGCTCGACTTCTACATTCGCCTTCCCGAAGAAATTCCTAACACTAGGCTAGCCACTCTCCGGCAGGCCAAAATTGGCATGTCGGCGATATTCACCATGCCAATCCCTTTGCTTCTCGCGGCGATGAACCCGCGTTCAGCGATTCGCAGAGCACTTTTGGGGTCGTTGCTTCCCCTGGACAAAGAACGTGTCTACGCCCGGAATTTCGAAGTTCCTTCGGGAGGGGGTGTGGGGACGGCTCGTGCCATTGCCCATGCATACAGCGTCTTTGCGACAGGCGGAAAAGAGCTTGGGTTGAGAGAAGAAACACTGCGGCAGCTCATGGCGCCACCTGTCGCACCGCTGAAGGGATTCCGCGATGGGGCCCTAAAGGTGGAGATACCATTCTCACTCGGTTTCACGAAGCCCAGTCCGGAGAACCCCTTCGGTTCTCCTAGCTCGTTCGGGGCGCCAGGGTCAGGTGGTTCATTTGGATTTGCCGACCCGCAAGCCGAGATAGGATACGGGTATGTCCTCAACGGGATGGGTACGTCCATGACGGACCCAAGAGAGCTCGCTCTGCGCACGGCAATGTATCGCTCGATTGGTGAACCAGATCCATACTGCGAAGGAACGCAGTTGAAGAATGGAAGGTAGGTTGAAAATGAAATGAAAGTTCTAGTCGCGTATGGAGCAAATACGGTTCCACCATGCGCGCGCACTAATTGTGGCATGGGAAATTTAGAGGTTATACATGGAAATATCCTCTAAACAACCTCTAAACTCCTTTTTTTGCAAATTTCAAAAAGACAATCAAACTCATGGACTTTTTGAGTACATTTCTGTACATTTAGAGGTTGTCTGAAAAAGGGCTAGTTAAGCGTGAATTGAGCTTCTTTCACTGAATCCAAAATGAATAGAGCGATACAAGAGTTTGCAACCGCTTGCAACCATTCTTTAAACAAACTTTTCATAGAACTTACCATCAAAAGGCCTCTCAGAGAATGAATATTTGACTGAAAAACTTGCCAGTTACAAAAAGAAAAACAAACTAATGTCTGGATACCAATTGAAGTTCACGAATGGTTCATTGGCTATCTCAAAAGAAGATCAGTGGGTTCAAGCACTGGAGAACGATTCAGACAATCCTTATGCAAATTCTGAACGAACAGCTAAAAACTTGTTTAATATCAACGAGTTAACGCGCGCGTGTTACCTAGTCCTTCTCTTTCCAAGTGATTCTGCCTGAATCACATTTTGGGCAACGAGGGTTTTTAGCTAGAACTTTTCTCACCCGTAACCATTCTGAATATGTAACCTTCCAGCGATGCCCACACTTTAGACAGGTCACTTCATAATCTTGCATTTTTTCAACCTTCCAAAGCGTTGTGGATCTGATGAAGCCTAAAAACTTCAAAAGCTATCACCATGACGGTTCCAAGCAGTCCAAAGATAACATCCCACACAGAGTCGTCGAGTCCGCCCCAGAATATTTGACCGTTGAACGGAATCCAGTACTCCAGCACCTCAAAGAGGATAGCTAAAAACAGCACAGACGAAAAGATTGTCATGTACCTGAGTCGCGGGGTTACTTTTTCTGTCAGTGTTATGACCAGACATGATATTATCGCTCCAACCGTGAAATGTTCCCACTTGTCTAAATGAGGAATCGAATCGTGCAGGCTCAAGTTTTGCGTGTTATATCCCATAGCGTAGAAATGAAACCAAAGGTAGCTCATCCCAGCGAGTAATACCGTTACTAACTTCGTTGTCTGCTTCATTATGCGTCTCTCGGCTAGGGTTCTATTTCTTCTTTCTTTTTTGTTTAAACATAATACGTATAAGGAAAACTATGTAAATGATATGGAAAAATGTTACGTTATCATGTAACACAAGTGTAACATTTCCTCATTTTGTGATATTTTCTCCTTTTGAGGAGAAATTTCTAGGCCTAATCTGAGCGCGCGCGTTTTTCAGAGCCTTCTCCAAACTCGCGTAGTACGTTTTCACCTAGCAAAACTTGCAGTGTTTGAATGGGAGATTGTGGGGGATGTCTCCATTTGTCGCTTGTTCGAACTTGGCACCACATAAAAATCCTAGACTTTCTGGATTCTAAACTGAACAACAATTCATATGGTAGCTTCATAAGTTTTTTCATAGTATAATGGCCTAAAAGTTAATCTTTGATGTGTGTGAATGACGAAGGTGGTTGATCTAGACGGCTAAATCTAATGCGGAGTATGCGACTACTTCATTTGTAGACTTATCTGAGAAGACCCCGATACGGGTCATACATGTAGACGATGAACCTGCATTTCTGAAGGTTGCGAAACAATGTTTGGAGATGGAATACGACTTGCAGGTAGAAACTGCCTTGTCTGTTGACGAAGCCGCAAGAAAAATGGAGAAGAAAAGATTTGACGTAGTGATCTGTGATTATCAGATGCCCGGTAAAAATGGTTTAGAGTTACTGAAAGATCTGAGAGACAAAGGCGACAACATTCCTTTCATTCTGTTTACTGGAAAAGGCAGAGAAGAAGTAGCTATTGAAGCATTAAATCTAGGAGCAGACTACTACATCAGCAAAACAGGCAACCCAGAGACAGTCTACAGTGAATTAGCACATGGCATACGTCAAGCGGTAAAAAGAATGAACGCAGAGAGGCGGATCAAGGAATCAGAAGAGAAATACAGGAATTTGTTCGAGAACGCAAAAGACGTCGCTATTACAATCGACTTGAAAGGAAAAATAACCTCCATAAACAAAGCGGCGGAAGAATATGGCTTCCAAAAAGAGGAAATTGTTGGAAAAAACCAGCTTTCGTTCGTTCCTAAGAAGTATTGGCCGAGATTGCTCAAAGAGCTTGGACAAATTGCACGAGGAAAAACTATAGAAAACGAAGTTGAAATATACACTCCTGAAGGGAAGAGAATAGCAGAGTACAAAAGCGTCCCAATAATTATAGACAAAAAAGTTGTCGGGGTGCAAACAATTTTGATAGATATCACTGATAAGAAAAAAATTTTGGAAGAGTTGAGAAGCTCAGAAGAGCGATTTAAGGTATTATTTGAATTTGCACCAGATGCTTATTATTTGAACGACTTGAAAGGCAATTTCATTGACGGAAATAAGGCTGCAGAAGAGTTGACTGGTTATAAGAAAGAAGAACTAGTCGGAAGAAATTTTCTAAAGATGAAGTTACTATCTCGACTACAGGTCCCAAAGGCGGCTAAGCTTTTGACCAAGAATGCTTTGGGGAAACCCACCGGACCAGACGAGTTTGTTTTAAATCGGAGAGACGGCACTCAAGTTCCAGTGGAGATAAGAACTTTCCCTGTAAAAATCAAGGATCAGACTTTAGTGTTAGCCATCGCCCGCGACGTCAGCAAACGCAAGGAAGCGGAGAGAGCACTATCAAAATCTGAGGAAAGGTTCAGGATTTTGTTGGAAGATGCTCCAATTGTCATATGTAAGATTGATCTCGAGGGAAAAATCACTTATGTCAACAAGAGGTTCGAAGAAGCGACAGGGTATTCGCGAGAAGAAATCGTCGGCAAGAACGGGTTCACGCTTGGTATTATGTCTGATGATACAATGAAGTTACTCGCGAAACGGATGCAGGCGAGATTAATGGGGAAACCCAGTCGCCTTCTGGAGGGTCGGTTCAAGCGCAAAGATGGAGAATGGATATGGGCGGAAATAGAAGGTAGAGTAATCAAGAAGTTTGGGATGCCAGCTGGCTTCCAACTTGCTGCAAGAGATATCACTGAGCGAAAAAGAGCGGAACAAGCAATAAAAGAGAGCCAAGAGAAGTTTGAACGGTTGTTTATGAATAATCCTGAAGCGGCTGTCTACACAGACTCTAACCTCCAGATCTTCGATATCAACCCTCGTTTCACCAAGCTTTTCGGTTACTCTTTGGATGAAGCCAAGGGTAAACACATCAACGACATAGTAGTGCCAAGGGACAAGAGTGAAGAAGCTGTGATGTTCGACAAAAGAGCCAGAAAAGGAGAAACTTATCACGAAGATACTGTTAGAAAGAGGAAAGACGGAACTCTGGTTCCAGTTTCCGTTTCCGCTGCCCCCTTAATCGTCGAGAACAAAGTCATAGGCCACGTTGGAGTGTACAAAGACATCTCCCAACTGAAGAGAACGGAGAAAACATTGAAAGAGACGTTGGAAAAGTTGGAAGCGATGAACGAAAAGTTGAGTGTTGTTGGCAGTTTGACGAGGCATGACATCAGAAACAAGCTTTTAGCAATCACAGGCAACCTTTATCTGTCTAAGAAAAAAATTACTGACGATCATAACGCCTTGAAGTATCTGACAGAAATTGAATCATCCTGCCGACACATTGAAAGAATTCTCGATTTCGCAGGAACCTACGAACAATTGGGCGCTGAAGAATTGGCTTACATGAACGTGGGGAAGTGCATCGAAGAAGCGGGTTCGCTGTTTTCAGGCATGTCCAGTGTAAAGTTGGTCAATAATTGCCAACGCTTGATAGTGCTGGCAGATTCGCTACTAAGACAGCTTTTCTACAACCTGATCGACAACTCATTAAAACATGGCGAAAAAGTCAGCCAGATCAGAATATACTATAAAGAAGGGGAAGAAGATAAGCTAGATCTACTCTACGAGGATGACGGCATAGGCATAAGCAAAGGTGAGAAAGAGAAGATTTTCAAAGAAGGATTTGGAAAGGGCACAGGGTATGGACTGTATTTAATAAGGAAAATGTGTGATGTCTATGGTTGGGCCGTTAAAGAGACAGGCAGACAGGGTAAAGGAGCCCAATTCACAATGACTATACCTCAAATGAACAAGAATGGAGAAACAAACTATCGAATTGCATCACCCTAACGAGTAGCTTAAGCTCAAGATTGTTATGCGAAAGCCAAAAAGCGGGTACTTAGTCTTCTGCTCATGCTACAAGGAACAGCTATCTGATGCGATGGGTAGTTGGGAACCCATTTTTTCGTTGGTCCGCGCGCGCATGCTACTGAAAAGAATTCATACGTGAAAGTAAACATACTTGAATTTGAGGTTCCGCTGGTACGAAACGTGGAAGTGTTCTGGTGGAACCTTGCTCAACAGAAAAGGATTGGAGATAATATGCCAATAGTTGAGATATCTGGTCCAGCGTTACCGCAAGATGCAAAAGACCGATTGGCGAAGAAAATAACCGAAATCATCGCCGAGGAAGAGAAAAAGGCCTTTAAGATTGACACGACAAGCATCACAGTAGTAGGCTTCCGTGACGTCCCCGTACCAAACATCTACCTTGGAACCAAGCCTCTCGCCAAGGTGTTGGAGACTCTTCCCAAAGCATAGCTTGAAACGTAATCAAAAAAACCATATCCCCTCTTTTTTATGTTAACTATGTGGGCGCGCTCAACTGCTGTCT
>JAOUJL010000296.1 GCA_029883255.1 Candidatus Bathyarchaeota archaeon
CCAGAAAACCATCGCATACGAAGTTGCGGAACAGATTGGAGTACCGGACTGGTTCGTCGTTTCTATGGGGAGCGGTGGAATCATATACTCCATTTGGAAGGGCTTTAAAGAACTGCAAACGCTTGGGAAAGTTGAAACGCTACCAAAGATGGTCGGCGTACAAGCTCACGGATGCGCACCCATCGTCAATGCACACCTGAAAAGCAAATCAAAACCAACTGTTGTTCATAAGCCTTCTACACACGCTTTAGGAATCTTAGTGCGCACCCCGTTGAACGGAATATGGGCACTGAAGGCGCTAACAGAATCGAAAGGCATCGCCGTCTCCGTCAGCGATTCCGAAATCTTCACCGCTGAACAGAAAATTGCTAGGCTTGAAGGAATCTTCGCAGAGCCAGCGAGCTCAGCCACAATAGCCGCACTTGAAAAAATGGTTACTCAAGGCACTATCAACAAGAAAGACAGCGTTGTATGTCTCATAACCGCAAGCGGTTTGAAAGCAACCGATGTACTTCAAGCTCTAACGAAAAAGCGAAAAACTGCTGGAGTTGGCTTGGAATTAAGCACAAAAGAGAAGATTCTGCGTATCTTAAGTCGAAGAGACGCTTATGGCTATAGTCTATGGAAAAAACTCGGAAAAACTATGACAAGAACTGCCATCTACCAACATCTAAACTCTTTGTCTCAGAAAGGTTTAGTTGTTGCCTATGCAAAGGATGGAAAAAACTACTTTAAAATAACAAATCGCGGAAGACGAGTCTTGCATGCTCTCGATGAAATAAAATTATTGCTGAGGCATCATGGAAAGGCTTAAATAACTTAGTAGTAAAGTTACAACTTCACTATATTCCGGGAAGGGAGCCTGTGAAGAAGAAAACCTTGAAAAAACAGTATTTCACGGTTCAACTTGTCTTATCAGCAGTTATGTCATCATTGGTTTGCGTTGCAACTTTTTTGATAAGAATTCCAAATCCTCCGACTCAAGGATACATAAACT
Source organism: Candidatus Bathyarchaeota archaeon (assembly GCA_029883255.1). The sequence continues at coordinate 998 of JAOUJL010000296.1, forward strand.
TTGGTGATGCCATGATCTTCGTCAGCGCTTTATCATTTAACGCGGTTGTGGGCGGCTTTGCAGGTGGAGTTGGAGCTGCTCTCGCTGACATCCTTGCCGGTTACGCTCATTTCGCTCCCTTCACATTAATTATCAAAGGAGTAGAAGGAATTATCGCGGGGTTAATTGCTGGCAAGAAAAGTGTTTTGCGAGATTCGTTTGCTGTGGCCATAGCAGGAAGTGAAATGATAGTTGGATATTTTTTGGTTGAATTTTATCTTTATGGGTTGGGTGCTGCCCTAACAGAGATCCCAGGAAACATTGTACAGATGGTTATTGGAGGCATCATAGGGATCCCAATAGCAATAGTAATACGCAAGAGACTGCCCGAAACATTGAAGCATTAAAGAGTTTACCGTGTTTAATTTTAAGCTGGACATCAATACCATTATCAAGGAGCATAATCAAATGAATGCAAGCCCTTTGATGGTCGGCAAGCTTCACCCTGACTTGCTCAAAAAACTTGTTTTCAGTAGCCTTGGAACACCAGACCACCGAGTTATTGTCGGTCCTAAGATAGGCGAAGACGCTGCGGTGATTGACTTTAAGAACCGAGTTCTCGTTGTCCATTCAGACCCGATAACCGGAGCCATAAAAGATGTTGGCTGGTTGGCGGTGAACATCTGTGCCAATGACATCGCAACAAGAGGAGTGCGTCCACTTTGGATTCTGATAGTTATACTTCTACCTCAGACCGCCACATTCTCCCAGCTGAAGCAAATAACCAGCCAAATTGATAAAGCTGCAAAAGAACTTGACATCGCCATCATAGGAGGACACACCGAAATCACCGCAGGCATCAAGAGACCTATTCTGATCACTACTGCCATTGGAGAAGCTGAGAAAGGAAAGTTTGTCACTTCCAGCGGAGCAAAAGTCGGCGACCAAATTATCATGACTAAAGGAGCCGCTATTGAAGGAACAGCCATCCTATCAACGGAAATCGCGAAACGTTTAGAATCTAAGACCAGCCGAGAAATTCTCAAGAAAGCTCAAAACTTCATAAAAAGGACAAGCATAGTTCAAGACGCACTAATCGCCACCGAAGTCGGAGGCGTTCACGCAATGCATGACGCTACAGAGGGAGGAGTTGCAGGGGCATTACAAGAAATCGCATCGGCATCCGATGTAAGCATCCAAGCCCACGAGGAGAAAATACCCATTTACAGAGAGACAGAGGCAATTTGCACAGCCCTAAA
>JAOUJL010000297.1 GCA_029883255.1 Candidatus Bathyarchaeota archaeon
TCTCCGTCCGCCACATACAACCTCGGAAACTTTAGGATGCTTAACGAGTTCCCGACAGATGACTTGCCCTTGAGCCCCATATCCACCCAGTACTAAGATTCGCATTATCTACCCTCCATCTAAACTTACCTTTAACTTCCTTCTATGCTGAAATTGTATAATATAAAATTATTCTACAAGTGGGAGCCGAACAGTCGCGAACACCCCTGACCTCTAAAAAAAAAGTCTCGACCAAGTTTACGAAAGCCTTCAAAGATACAAGAGTTTGCGCGTGCAACATACATATTAAGAGGCACCGTCTTATGATAAGAATTCTTCAAGGTTGGAAGTTATATGAAGATATGTATAATTGGAGCTGGAGCCCAAGGCTCAGTCATAGCTAGAATTCTCGCAGAAGATTCTGAAATTGATAAAGTTGTCTTAACAGATATAAACGCGCAACTTTTGCAACGGGTAGCGAAAAAGATCGACAGTAGTAAACTCTCAACTGAATGTGTAGACGCAGGCAAGTTAGATGATCTAGCAAAAGTATTGCGGGGTGCCGATGTTGCAGTAAACGCCACTCTACCTAATTATAACTTACCTATATTCCACTCGGCTTTAAAGAATGGAGCAAATTACATGGACTTTGCTGAAGACTGGCCTCTAAGAGAGAAATTTTTAGAACAGCTTGAAACTAGCGATAAATGGAAGAAAGCGGGACTAACCGCTGTCAAACATCAAGGCATTACCCCAGGAGTTACCAACGTGCTGGCCAAGTACGCTGCCGACCAACTCGACAAGGTTGAAGAAATGCGCATAAGGACCGCGTGGAGGGATCCATCAGAGGAGGAAGAATTGGTTCCAAAGTGGTCGCCTGGGTGGTCTGTTGAAACTGCTATACTAGAGTGGACGGCAGACCCGATAGTTTACGAGAATGGAGAATACAAAACGTATCCACCCTTCAGCGGATTTGAAACACACCCATTTCCAGAGCCATTGGGTCCAGCCACAGTTTGTTGGGTGGAACATGAAGAGCTTGTGACGCTTCCAAACTTCATAGGCAAGGGCTTAAAGTATGTTGACATCAAGATGTCGCCTGACATAATAGCTGGAATCCTAATAAATATAGGACTAGCAGGAACAGAGCCCATAGAAGTTAAAGGAGCCAAAGTGAAACCTTTAGATGTTCTGCTTAAACTAGCAAAACCTGCAATAGAAGAAACTGAAGAAAGAAACAAAGCTTTTGAAGATCAAACAGCGAAGCTCCAATCATGCTTGGCAGTTCAAGTAAAAGGCGAAAAAGCCGGCAAAAAAGTAGAGGAATACGTCTGCCTAAACGTATCCGAATCTGACGTGCGTGAATGGCTGCGAAGATACGGCACCACGAACGGGTGGGTCCCCATTCCCGCAGCAGCAACCGCAAAAATGCTTGCAAAAGGAGAAATACAGATTAAGGGAGTTATTGCCCCTGAATGTTTAGAGCCTGAACCCTTCCTGAGTAAACTCACTGAAATGGGAATGGGCACGTTCCAAAGGATTACCAAAAAGCAAGTTATCGGATAGATTATTGTGTTCCATTGTGTACGGTGAATTCGGCTATTTCTAGGATGTTTGTGGCTGTTTGGATGAAGGCTCGATTGGGCCGAGAGAGACTTAGCTGGTCTACAATGGCAGCCTTAAACGTGATGCCTGAGGAGCATTAACGTTGGATAAATGTGAAAAACAATAGATGGCGTGGCATAGCAGAAGGATGAGAAAAAACCACAAAAGCCTTTTAGCCTAAGAGCTATTTTCAAGCATTTACAGTTCCTATAAGAGGGTTTGTTGTTGGAGAGCTCGTATAAAAGTCCAGCTTTTTTGAAAAAAGAAGACCTTGAGAGAATTCATTCTTCGACGTTAAAGATTCTCGAGAAAACAGGGTTCAGGGTGGACGAGGAAAACGCGTTAAAACTGTTAGATGATGCCGGGGCAACCGTGGATTTCAAACGGAAGATTGTGAGGGTTCCGCATAGTTTGGTTGAGGAATTGATTAAGAAGGCAAGGAAATGTGTTAGGTTGTGTGGCAGAGATCCGAAACATGACCTGATCTTGGGAGAAGGCAGGGTTTACGTTATGACTTCCAGCACTGGCATCAGAGTTTTAGATATGGACACTGGGGAAGTTAGGCAGTCGACGAAGAAAGATGTGGAGGATAGCGCGAGGCTGGCAGACGCTTTGGAAAATTTTCACATTTATTCGAT
>JAOUJL010000298.1 GCA_029883255.1 Candidatus Bathyarchaeota archaeon
CGCCATGAACCAAACAGGCACCGACACCACCGTAGCCTACTTCATAGTCACAGAAACCAGACTCGGCAAAGAAGAATACAACCGCATAATCCAGCAAGCCCAACAAAACAAACTCCAAACATATCCTGGAGGAATCTTCTACTACAAAGGCCAAGAAAAACTCCGCGTATTCTACTACAAAAAATCAACCGACTAGTCACTTCCCAACCTATTTGAATCCAAATAGGCGAGACGCGGGCGCGCGCGCAAGTAACCTAAATAAGAACCTTCTATAATTGACCAACTAAAAGAGTAGACTAGGCGAGGCTTAATGAGTAGGGCTAATAAAATGGCAAAGATCTCAGCCAAAGGTGGATTCCACCTGTTTCTGGGCGTATCACTCTCCAGTGCCATATCAGCACTTGGAATAATACTTCTTGTGCGATTACTAACTCCAACCCAATACGGGCTATACGCAATCGCCCTAATGCCTCCAGCACTTATCGGCTTGTTCAGGGACTGGGGAATAAACTTCGGCATAATTAAACATTTGGCCCAATACAAGTCAGAGAACAAGACAGCAGATATAAAAAGGGTCCTAACTTCCGGACTACTTTTTGAGTCAGCTCTAGGCACCCTTCTATCCATCACCGGTTTTTGCCTAGCAAACTTCTTTGCCATAAACGTGTTCCACAGACCAGAGCTACAACCGTTAATTGGAATCGCATCAATCACGATACTTGCAGGGGCGCTTTTCACCGCCGCTCAATCCACATTCATTGGCTTCGAAAGAATGGAGCTTAACAGCCTAACCATGATTACTCAATCTAGTTTCAAAAGTTTCCTAGCACCCCTCCTCGTTCTCTTAGGGTACGGAACCCTCGGAGCGATTCTCGGGCATACAACATCATTCCTCATCTCCGGCATACTCGGCATTTTAATTATCTACATCATCTTTCACAAGGATCTCCACGGAAAAAGCGACGATAAGACCAAACTCACCACAACTTTCAAAACCATGTTTGGATACGGATTGCCGCTATCCATCTCAACAATCCTAGGAGGCTTTCTAACACAATTTTACAATTTCATGATAGCTATCTACTGCACCGACTTCATGATTGGCAACTACAATGCAGCTGTAAATTTCACCGTGCTAATCACCTTTTTCACAACACCCATAGCCACCGTGCTCTTTCCCGCCTTCTCCAAACTAAACCCAGAAAAGGAGATGAAAACGCTCAGAACCATTTTTCAATACTCAATCAAATACGCATCTCTTCTAACCATACCTGCAACCGCTTCCATCATGGCCTTGTCAAGGCCTCTCGTGTTCACCCTTTTTGGCGAAAAATACACCCATGCCCCGCTATTTCTTACCCTTTATGCCATTAGCTTTGCGTACACCGCCCTAGGAAGCCTAAGCCTAGGAAACTTCCTAAACGGCCAAGGAAAAACCATGGTCACCATGAGGCTAACCTTCATCACACTAGCAACCGGACTTCCCCTAAGCTTCCTGCTCATTCCTAAATTCGGAATTACAGGCCTAATAATCGCAATCTTAGTCTCCAGACTCCCAAGCCTAGCCACAGGACTATGGTGGATAAGAAAACACTTCGGCGTCACAGTAGACTGGGAATCATCAACCAAAATACTTGTAGCCTCCACAACCGCTGCCATCATCACCCAACTGATTCTCTCTCAACTATACACTGTCGAGTGGATAAGTCTAATCATCGGAGGAACAATCTTCTTAGTCACTTACCTAATAGCCACCCCACTAATGAGGGCAGTAGACATAGATGACATAAAAAACCTAAGACGAATGCTCAGCGAGCTGGGGCCCATCTCCCACCTCTTTAACCTACCACTAAACCTCATCGAAAAACTAACAGTATTATTCCAGAAGACCTGAAAAAGGGCGCTTGTCTTTTGAGCGCGCGTCCCAAAGTTTTTCAGTTCCCAAATTTCCCATTTCTCAGTTCCCAAGGGAAAACGGGACAAAATTCGGAGTTGTCAAAAGGTCGGAACCAACATACCTAATAACCTCTTGAAAATAACAATGCTTGAAGATGACGAGAGTATGAAGAAGGTTTCTAAGATGAAAAAGAAGGCCGCCAAGTCTTACACGAAGAGCGAACTCAACAAGCCCATAGACAGCCTATGCCACCCCCTCTTCAAAACAAACGAAGGCTTCATACTAGTCGACGGACTTCTACACGGGCTAGTAGAGC
>JAOUJL010000299.1 GCA_029883255.1 Candidatus Bathyarchaeota archaeon
CTTCTCCATCACGTTGGGGATCATGTCACTGGTAGCGCTTGTTCTATTCGCTTCTGGCATCTATCTAGGTTTGGGGAAGGGAGGAATGGAACGTATGATTGCCTATCCTGCTTTGCTCTGGATGGTAGGTTTCAGCGGTCACTTAATGAGCGACAACAGAAATACAAGAACATCCGAGAAATAGCTTTGGTTGATGCAGAGGGATCATTTTTCATCGTTTGACGAGTGTGAACGCGCAGGTTGATTTACTGCTTCTCATCTTGTTATACACACCCATATGCTTCCATGCGGCTTCGCGTATTTGATGGCCTCTAGGGAAAAAGTTGAGGCGGCTACATGAGCGCTAGGGTCTTGTTTTGGTCTTCATAGTCGCGGCATTAACATCGACACGTTTCTCTTATAGTCTTCATATTCATCGCCAAATTCTCTGATTAATTCCTCTTCTTCCTTTTTTGAGATTAGATAAATTAGTGCCAACAGAATCGGAGTAAAAAGCATAGAATACGAAACAGAAAATAGGATTGACATTCCAATGTGCGCTAAAATCCATCCAAAATATTGAGGATGTCTCACAATCGAATAAGCTCCTGTAGTTTCCAATTTTCTTGGTGCACCATGAGTTTCAGCTACCTCCAATCCGGTTGCTCTCACAGCCCAAATGGCGATCCAAGCTCCCGGTATTATCAGGGATAAAGAGACCACCAAATTAAGAAGCGGGATCGAAATGTCAGCAACTGAAAAAGTTAAATTCGAAAATATGGGGATGACGAACTTGGGCTGGGGTGAAATCCACAACCCTATCAAAAATACGAACTCCATTGTACCTGAAACTGCACCTAAGATTTCGCCAATTCTGGCACCTCTTTCCTTGCCATATTTCTTCTGAAGTTTGACATGTTCAACTGATTTGAAATGAAGGATTATTGCTATGAACATGCATGCTGCACAGACGAAAAACCAAATGTACATTTCAATCGCACGTCTCGGTTCAATTCTTCGTAAGATACATGTTTGGATATTTAAACTTGCATGTATACGTTCAATGCCCCTCTCTAAACTGCAGACCACACACGCACAGACAAACAACAAAATTCAAAGAATACTTACACTGATGTTTTACCCACTAAGAGCCCGACGAGGAAAATGCATGGACAGACAGAACGTTGTTATCACTTATTTCGGCTGTCAGTCAATGCTAAAAATCTTTTTGAAAACTTCTCTCTTCACAACTCTGTACGCGGGATTATAGGACCTTCGATACCGTTCTGAGTGATGATAAAGAGGATAGTTTTCTCTCTTCACCTTTTTGTCAAAATCTTCAAGGCTGGACTCGTCAAAGTTTAGCTTGCCAGCTTCGACCAGACTCTTAAACCGGTTCCACAGCTTTAAGAAAGTTTTTTGAGTTCCTTTTGGCTCCTTAGCCGAAGTTGCCATAGCTAAGAACAGTTTTTCGGAAGATAATCCTCGCATCTTGAACGGCCTCAAATTAACTCTGACCATCACATTGTCAATTGAAATGTTTTCGATCAGAGGCTCATCAGAGGGCTTCTGCGTCTCCAATGTGGATAATTCCTCTTCAAGATACCGTTTAGCTTTGTCGTGCAAAATATGCATGATCCCGAAAACACTTTGAAAAAGCATCTTATAGACGTCAACCACTTGTAAATCAGGTCTCAACCTTTGATGCCACCTTACGAGTTCTTCCAAGCTGCTCAAACGCTTCACCCAGTTTTATCGACAATATGGATGAAATCTCTTATTTCTTGTCCTTTAGTTGAGATCAGTATTCAGGCGTCATAAGACTTTTGCGTATGAGCCAACCATCTTTTTTGTATGCCTCAGAAAAAGCGAACTCCGAAACTTTACGAAGAATACATGAGAGATAAGGTTCAAGAGTATCGGCACAGAGAAGTCCTTGCATATTTGATAATTAACATGGGAATCGTTTTCTTGGTTGGAGGATTGTTAATAGCAGTTACTTTGGCGGAGAACTTAAGCTGGCTTCTGATTTTTCCGTACGAGCCAAACAGTTACACAGCCAGTTTCATAGGAACTGTTTTATGTGTTTTCGGTTTTGTCTTGATATCAGGCGGATTCATACTAGCTTTTCACTATGACAGAGAAAAAATGTGGTTTTCAAAGAAGCTGAAAGAGTCCAATGTGCTGGTAGAGGAACTACTCCGCAAAG
>JAOUJL010000301.1 GCA_029883255.1 Candidatus Bathyarchaeota archaeon
TAAACACTGTTTTCTGGAGCCACTTCCATGCAGGAGGATTTAGAACTTCACCTGCGCAGGCTACCAGCCTTACTGAGCTTAGGTCATGTTTTTTAGGCCATTCGTCTCCGTGTCTCATCAACGCTCTTGCGCCAGTGGGGGATATCCACATTTGTGTTACCAGATTTTTTTCTACTATTTTCCACCATATGTCTGGTGCTGGGTAGTCTGGGACTCCTTCGTACATGATTGTGGAACAGCCGAAGAGTAAAGGAGCGTAGACAACGTAGCTGTGGCCTACTATCCAGCCTATATCTGAGGTGGACCACCATACGTCGGTTTCTTTCATGTCGTAAACCCATTTGCCCATAGCGTGTATGTAAACTTGATAGCTTCCGTGGGGTTGAACCGTGCCCTTGGGCTTAGCCATGGTTCCAGACGTATAAAGTATGAAAGCCAGTTCGTCAGCTCGCATCTTAGCTGCTTCCGTCCTTATTCCCTTACCCTTGTCAATTGCCTCTTCCCAGTATATGTCTCTCTTCGGCGTCATCGGAGGTTCTTTTTCTCCTCTCTTCAGAACAATTACGTTCCTAACTTTGTTGGGTGCTTCCAGAGCTTCGTCTACTACCTCTTTCAGTTTAACCGCTTTTCCTCTTCTATATCCTATATCTGCGGTGATGACTATATCCGAATCTGCGCCTGTTATTCTGTCGGCTAAAGCCCCGTATCCGAACCCTCCGAAAACGACTGAGTGTATGGCTCCTATTCTCGTGGTGGCTAACATAGCGGTGACGGCTTCGGGAACCATCGGCATGTAAATGGTCACCCTGTCGCCCTTCTTCACGTCTAGCGCTTTCAACGATGCTGCAAGTCTTTTCACCTCGAAGAGCAGCTGATTATACGTTAAAACTTTGGTGGGCTGGTTTTCTCCGGTTTCCCATATTATGGCCGCTCGGTTTCCTCCTCCCTGTTTTACATGATAGTCAACGCAGTTGTAGGAGAGGTTGGTCACTCCGCCTTTAAACCATGTGAAAAAAGGATACTTCCATTCAAACACTTTGTCCCAAGGCTTAAACCAGTGAAGCTCTTCAGCAACCTCGCCCCAGAAGCCTTCAGGGTCGTTCAGCGCTCGATCTAGCATCCACTTAAGATGTGGCGGATATTGTATTCGCTTTGAGCTTTCCATTGTCAAGCGTCACCTTTTCTTGGGGATTTATGAATGTTACAACATATAAAAGCTATATCCTACGCAATATTGCTATTTTTTTTCAAGTTGAAACTAAATGATAATAACAGATAATACATAGTCAACTAATATGATAAGATCTCTCAAAGCTGTCCTTTCGACATTTTCTCAGCCAAATCCTCGTCAATAGCTACCTTATCAATCGTTTTTGAGGTTTTGTGGTTTTGATCTACATGCATGGATTTAGTTTAGAGGTTGCTACATTCACATAACAGAATCTCTAACCAATTGTTATTGCAACCGGTGGCGTTTCTATTCTACCGCTTTCAGGTCCAGGTTCGCCAACCATGCCAAAATAGCCTGTACGCCCTATAATCTTGTATGTGCCTGGTGGAACTAGTTTACCATAGTATTTCCCAGACAAGTTGCCCTCTTGGTTCCACTCGGTTGGGTCCTCCCAGTGTGTGGTTATCTGCTCGCCAGGTTCCAAAACGGTATCATAGAGCATTGCGAGACGAATTATGGGGTGCACATAAACTTCTGTGTCGTTTTCGTCTTTAACGCGGAAGCCAACTAGGTCGTTCAGATAAGCAAAATTTAGGGCTACTGGTTCGCTGCCCTTGTTTGTCAAGAACAAGCTCACAACTATTGTTTCGCCTTGCTGGTATGCTGTCTTGCTAAGGTTCATACTTAGTTCTAGAGGTGGGTATGTAGCTGTTACATGGGGTGGAGGAGTTATTGTTATTGTTATCGATGGGGTCTTAATATCTATCCAATCCTCGGCTCCCAAGCTGTATACTAAATGCTCAACAGTGCGGCCTATAATGTGGTATATGCCATGCGGAACTGAGCGTTGTACCACACCACCAGATCCGTCGGGGCAGAGGCCAGTTTGAGACCAATTGAATGTCTTGTTTATTTGGCCCCCAGACTCTAGAGTAGCTTCATCTATTGTAGGGAGACCACCGTAAGGAGAATCGAGGAAAACGGTATTATTTATGTCCTTGACTATGAATCCAAC
>JAOUJL010000300.1 GCA_029883255.1 Candidatus Bathyarchaeota archaeon
GGAAAACTCTCGAAGCTCTCAGGATACGCTTGTGAACTTTCTTTCAAAAAGTCTTTCAATTCTTCATAGGAAGAAAATCTCTTTAATGGTGATATTGACGAATAATAAGGGGGATCCTCTATGAGACAGACCGTAGTGAATGCGCCGAATATTGCTGTAACCAAGACAACGAAAAAGACGATTTTTTTCATGTTTTCACCACCCTACCATTCCAAATCAAATTTCAATTTTTTCTCCTTTGATTTTATTGCTTATCACTTCTAGCAGCGTTGCTATTTTATAGACCACGTAGGCTAGTAGAATAATTACAATGAAGGTTCCGAAATCTTGTAATGCTCGCATGAGTTCTGCTAAGCTCAATTTTACAAATGCCTCCAATCATTAGTGCACGAATTTCTAAGTATCTACAGAGACGCTGAGGAATTTAATTCCATGTTTTAGAACAAACTGTACTAAAAACAGAACAGTAGAGAAGAGACGCTAAAAAACCCGTTTCTTCAGATAGAGGGAAATACCCATTGCGAGAAGGAAGCTGGGTATGAGCATCAATCCAACAGGTAAGATGTTTGATAAAGGAGATTCTGTTAATCCGAAAGTCTTTCTATATTCATCCCATGTTTCTCTGTCAAGGGGTACTGCATTTCCTTTATATGCTTCGGAGGGGCACCGCATAGGGACGTTTTCTTCATACCCAAAAGTCACTTGGCCATAAGAGTAAGATTCAAACAACATCGCTGGAACAAGCATCGTGACTGTGCCGAGCAAAATCGCAGCCGCGGCATAGGATAGAATCTTTCTCATCGTCAGCCTCCACCATTAAAAAAGTTGCCACATGCTTTTAAATCCACGTTTTAGAACACTCCGTTCATTGCTTCAGAACGGCTTTTCCCTCCAAAGTCTAACGGTTTCAAACCACAAGATGAAGCAAGCTACTGAACCGAGGATGATTGCCGCTAAGTTGTGAATGCAAAAACTAGGCCAGTACAAAGTCAGGTAGATAATGAACATGGTGGAGAGCCAAATGGAATAAAAAAGGTAGCGAGGAACAAGGAAACGACCCAATCTAGTGAAGAACCTTAGGAGGCCTACCCTAACTTCTTGAACCAAGAAATATTCGCCAGTCATGCTTTTTTCAACTAGCCCCAGCGATAGAAGCTTCTCCAGATGGTGGGCGGCTACGCTTGGACTGGAGAAACCTAAGGAACGCTGAATCTCGCGGACACCCACCCTAGAACTCGGAGACCTCAACAGATACCAATATACGAGAAGGGTTTTTCCCTTCAACTGAGACTCGATCACCGCCAGATCAGATGAAGAAACATCAGACATATGGACTCGCCAAAACCACATAACTGATATTCTCTATAATAAAACCGTCGCAGAAAACTCTTTAATCGAACAGCGCGTAGCCTAGAAACGAGAGAAGCCGCCAGGGGTAGGCAGATGGCTTCAGCGTGAGCTCAAAACCATAAAAACGTTCCATATGGGAAACTGATAAAACGGATGAAGATACTTGCAAGCCATGCGGCGAAGTGCTTAGGTTTTGCCTGCAAGGAATTAACGGAGACAAGGCGTGGTAAAGGTAAAACCATCCAAAAGTGATGCTGTGTGTAGTGTCCACTTGCGTCTTGCTTGATTTCCAAAAGAGCCCACAACGGGATCCTCCTGCCCCGGTGTGTTCCAAATGCGCGCTCATAATAGCTCGGAAAAACATAAAAACCCGATAGACTTCTTATAGCAAATTCTGGGTGTTATTCATGTCCCTTAACAAGGAATATGCTTTTGATTGGATTGAGAACAATAAGAAGTTACTTATTGAAATAAGCGATAAGGTGTGGGAGTTTGCTGAGCTGGGCTTAATTGAGTTTAAGTCTTCAGCGCTTCTAGCCGATGAATTGGAAAAGCACGGGTTTAGGGTTGAACGTGGAATTGCAGGTATGCCCACAGCCTTCGTAGCCACTTGGGGTGAAGGAAAACCAGTCATAGGAATAATGGGCGAATACGACGCACTGCCAGGGCTATCGCAGAAAAAGGTTCCATGGAAGGAACCATTAGAACCAGGAAAACCGGGACACGGTTGTGGACACAATATTCACGGAACAAGCGGCATGGCAACAGCAATAGCAGTAAAAAAAGCCATGGAAAAACACAAAATAGAGGGCGCCATTAAATTCTTTGGATGCCCA
>JAOUJL010000302.1 GCA_029883255.1 Candidatus Bathyarchaeota archaeon
AGGATACAAGCCTAATATTCAGAGAAAACTGATTGATAGTGAAGGATGGTACGACTGATACATGCATGCATGCCCTCTCTTGTGCATACATACGCGCACTAACCACTAAAACTAATGCATGCATGCGTTTGTTTTATAGTGCTAGCGTCGTTTCAAAATACTCAATCGATAGCTGTTGTTTCCCAAGACCTCTATGACGACTTTGTCACCGACTGTAACCGAGTGTTTGTTATACCATTTTTTCAGTCCCGTCAACATCGGTGTGTCGTGTTTCCATCCAGTGAGATTTACACCAGTCGGCAAGGCTTCGTCATCAAGAAACACAGAGACTCTAGTAGAGGCATAAGACATTGGAAAGTGAGGTTGAGCTTCTTTGAGGACGTCCAAAATGCCATTCTTTATTTGAGATTCCACCAAGGTTTGAATTATTTTCATTTTCCTCACCAGTTGCCCTTTCAGTTACATACATATAACGATTTTGAAGAACTCCAGAACCCATGCACGCATACCAAGCTTCCAGCCAAGAAAGAGGAGAGGGCAGTGACCTAGCATAACGATTAGATTACCATTTCTACAATTCTTTTTTCAAATTCATAAAGTATATGTCTAGTATTTTGAGAAATAAAGAATTGGATGAAAGAAATGAGTTGGCAAAAGGCTATCATATTCAATCCTAACGAGCATGTTCTGCATTCATGGGGAGGAGACTGTGAACGGCGATTCCAGACAGTAGTTCCACGAAAAGGGCTGATAAGAACCAAATATGTTTCTAAAGATGCTAAGCAACGGACTTCTGGTGAATTGGTTCTCACGAATCAAAGATTGCTATGGCTTGAAAGAAGGGGAATGTTGTCTAAAACCCATCGTGCTTCTTTTGAAATAGACTTGAGAGAGCTTCAAGGCGTCACCAGTGGTGGAGCAATTAGCAAATGGGTTTCAATAACTGACGCGAACGGAGAAAATGTGTTTCATCTTCATGGAGTAGGAAAAAAGGAGATAGAACCGTTTAGAGACATGATTATAAGGCAAGTAGAGAAACTGAGAGAAACTACTCCAAAAGAAACCACTACGAAAGAAGCAATCGTTCAGAAAGAAATCGTAACCAGACAAGTCGTTATGGTTCCATGTAGCCATTGTCAAAGCTTGATGCCGCAAACTTCTCTCTTCTGTCCCAATTGTGCCGCTCCAAGAAAGGGTTAAGACCATCCATAAGCGAGGCAGCTTGCAGTGAGATTGCTTTTTGAGAACGTGGCTCAGAAACACTTCACAGAAAAAAGGGTGCAGAAGTTCAAAGACTGGATTGATTCTGCGAACCAAGCAAAGGACGCATATTCTCTCGATGAAAAAGCTAACCAATACGATAAAGCCGAAGAGTTAGTAACGTTTTACACTTTTGCACCACTTGAACTGAGAGAAAATAAGAAAGAAGCAGTTCAAGAAATTCTGAAGCTGGCAAACATCCATGAGCATGTAGAAGAGCTAATAGACGTTAGCTTTGAAAAGCAGTTGGAGACTCCAAAAGGCTACCTTGGGTGGTTAACCAGAGAAGTTGGGACGCACCACGTAAGATATGTTAGAGAACAGCGAAAGGAGCATGTTAAAAGGGGTAGGCGTCTAGAGGCAAACACTCATGTTGACACTGTTATTGAAACGAAGAATCTTCTGATCTTGATCGAAGTGAAGTTTACCTCTGATATTTCCCCTCAGACAACGTATAACTCGATTAGAAATCAACTGGCGAGAACAATTGATGTAGGTATCTCAGAAGCAGAGAAAAGGCAGAAAAAACTTGTTGTTTTGTTATGTTCTCCTTCGGAGTTCTACCACAAGAAAAGCAGATTATACTACTACAAGCTCCAAGAATACTCTGATTTCCATAGGGTCAGAGAGGATATTTGTTGGAGAGACCTCGAAGAAATCAAAGAACATGTGTTAGCCATAGCTTGGGTTCCTCTTGAGAAGGTAATCGAGATCATATATCGAAACTTCAGATCCCAAGATGCAGACGGAGCAAAAAAGTTCTTCAAAGAAAGAAATCTAGCCTGCATGCATGGAATTTCATGAACCAAGAAACGAGACGACATTACGTGTTCTGAATCCCATCGAATAGGCGAAAAATTTCCGGAACAGTTGAACGGATTCAGAGAGGAAACACGGAACGCATGCATGTTCGCATGCCGA
>JAOUJL010000303.1 GCA_029883255.1 Candidatus Bathyarchaeota archaeon
TCCACTAATTTGGTGAGGTGAAAGATTATGGCGACAGATGAGTTTCCAGAATGGTTTAGAAGAAGAATAAGACGTAACCCATTCTTTAGAAGCGGGTTCTTCGGGGACATAGAAGAAATGATGAGAAACATGGAAGAGATGATGGAAAAAGAATTCAGAGAACTTAAACCCCGCATCCCCAAGGATTTGGTTCGTGAACGCAAACTCTCGGATGGTTCAACTATACATGAGTGGGGGCCTTTCGTCTACGGCTACAGCATGACCGTTGGCCCGGATGGAAAGCCGAAAATTAGGGAGTTCGGTAACATAAAGCCTTCACGCAAACCCGAAGGCCTGGGCTTCACCAGCCCAATCATTGATATAAAGGAAGAACGAGAACCGTTAGTAGACGTCTATAGCACCAACGGTGAAATCAAAGTATTGGCTGAACTGCCCGGGGTTGAAAAAGGAGATATCAAATTACACGGGACAGAGAATTCCCTCACGATCTCGGTTGATACGCCTCAACGCAAATACTACAAAGAAGCCAAACTGCCAGTTAAGGTTGATTCGAAACAGGCAAAATCCTCGTATAAGAATGGCGTCCTAGAGATCACTATGCCAAAAAAGAAAGAGGAAAAGCCCAAGGGCGAGTCCATACATATAGAGTGATAGAACAAACAAGTCACCATTTCTTTCCATTTCTTCCTCAAGTGGAACGGCGCAACGATACATCAATTTTTAGCAACGCTGGCGTCTAGCTCACGTAGGAATCTTTTTTGTTCCAATATTTTCTGTTGTGCCATGCATGCATGATTTATAGCTCAGTCTAGTTTAGATTGCTAAGTGAGACGTTTGGAACACTTCCGCTTAGGTGCTATCAAACGAAGCATGTTTTTCAGCCTTAGTACATTTCAGATTCTAAGGTTTGTTCGTTGGGGGATCTTCTATTCTTTCATGTACATTTACCTTTACGGCTTGATGGGAACGGTGACGCTTACGGCCTTGCTTGGAACGTTCAACATGGTTGCCTCGACACTGGGACAGAATCTTATCTGGGGAAGAATTTCGGACAAGCATAAATCAAGAATAGAACTCGTGGTTGTTGGCGAATCACTCGCTGGTTTCTTCTACATTGGGATTTTCTACATACACAAATACTTGTTAGGTGCCGCAAACAACTTTTCCGCTGGTTTGGCTTTGATCTTCGGGCTTTCCATACTCGAATTTTTTTGGTCGATGTCTGATGTAGGTTGGGCAGCGTTGTTGACTGACGTCACCACTCCAGATGTTCGTGGGAGCACGGTTGGAGTGCTGAACTTCATAGGCTCAGCTGGACGAATGTTCGGAATTGGAGCTGCAGGTTTTCTCTATAACAACGGTGCGGGTTTCAGTGAAGGAACAATCTTCTACGTTGCATCGGTTATGCTGTTTGCGGGCTCCGTCGTGATGCTAGTCACTTCAAAATTCAAAAAACCAATTTCCTCCAAAATCAAACCAAAAACAGAAGTTGCTCAAGAAGTCGAAGACAAAAAGCAATCATATCGATGGTTTTTTGCATCTTTAGCGGTTGTGGTTTTGGGTGCAACTTCGATCAATCAAGTCTTCTTAATATTTCTCAGACTTCCAGAAGGATTGAACGCAAACGATCCTGAATTGAGCTTGATTCTGGCAATGTGGACTATCGGAGGGATGATAGCGAGCATTTTGTCAGGTAGATTGGCTGATAAAATTGGAAAAGCGGAGGTCTTACTGTACGGCTTTGCGATGGCTACTGGAATCCCCCTTCTCTACGGCGTTATGCCAAACGTCATATCTATGGCTTTAATCTATGGTTTGAGTGGCGTAGCTTCTTGGATGATCCAAACAGTTGGCTTTGCCCTGGCAGGAGACATAATTCCCAGCACCCACAGAGGACGCCTCTTCAGCGTATACAACGCCATAATGTCCCTAGCATGGGGACCTGCAGGATTGCTGATCGGGGGTCCTCTTGCTGATGTGCAAACAGAAATTTTGAGGATGCCCAGACACTCAGCATATGTAAACACTTTCGCTATATCATCAATTATAGTATTGGCAGGAACCATACTCTTCTTAATAAAAGTGAAAAAACAACATACTTAAGACAAGACGCAGACCTTGAACTACATAGGTTCACACCTGCTATGATTGTCATACTGGAAAACGGGGGATT
>JAOUJL010000304.1 GCA_029883255.1 Candidatus Bathyarchaeota archaeon
AGCTAACAGATATTAAGGACTAGGCTAAGGAACCTGTCCCACGCTTTGTTCAAGTTTCGTGGTCGTCTGCAATGTCTGCGAGATCTGTGTAACACATTGTCCATTTTTCATCCTTTTCTACATGAATTTTGAGTGTGTCCAAAGCTTGTATGCAACCATTCCCACTATTGACTCGAATGTTTATAAAGGCGCGTTATGAGGTAGTCAGCTTCTAGGTGGTGTAGCATCTTAAAATTCAAAAATCAACTTACTTTTCTACTTATTGTGTCCATTATTCTGGTAACCGTTTTCGTTGCAGACAAACCAGCGGAAGCTGAACCCAGTACGTATGAGTTAATGATGAGCGGATTGGTTGATCAACCCCGTAATTTTACCTACAGCGAGCTGCAGAGGTTTCCAATGGTCTCAGAAGTTGCGCTCATGGAGTGTATAAGCGGTATGGCGTGGCTCTACAATTGGACAGGCATACCCCTTTTTTTCCTGCTGAGTGAAACTGGCGTGAAGGCGGGGGCAACGGAAGTGGTTTTCTACGCCTCAGACGGTTTTTCAAGCAGCCTAACTATTGAAAGAGCACTACATCCCACCACGCTTTTGGCACTTCAAGCAAATGGAACGGTTCTGTCAGATGCCAATGGGCCTCCTAACCGTTTAGTCGTCCCATGTAAATACGGCTATAAATGGGTAAAATGGATAACAGAGATCGAAGTGGTAGACTACGACTATAAGGGAACATATGAAAGATTTGGGTTCTCAGATGAAGCAGACATACCGAACTACACCCTTCCATCAACAACACCACCCTTTGAAACCTTCCATGTCGATCTGGGATCTACAAACTACAGCATCATAACACTCAGCAATTCCACCATAAACTCATTCGATTTCACATTAGGAGAACAGATCTGCTTCAACATTACTGGACCCCCCAACACAACAAGCTATTTTTACGTCAATATTCCAAAAGAACTCCTACGGTGCATCAGTCCAGAAGAATGGCAAGTCTGGGCAAATGCCGCGATAATAGAAGATAGAAAAGTAATGGGGATCACCGCCCACTCATACATATGCTTCACTTACAACCACAGCATCCAAGAAGATCAAATAGTCTTAACCATCCTAAATGCTAGCGAACGAGCGCGCCACGACATAAGCATAACAGATGTTACAACATCAAAAACAGTCATAGGACAAGGCTACAACCTAAACATAACAGTCACAATAATAAACTATAGCAATGACACTGAAAATCGCAATGTAACAGTCTACGCTAACACAACAACCACAGCATCCCAAAACATTACCCTAACAAACAAAAACGCTACAACCGCCACCTTTACTTGGAACACAACAGGCTTTGCCAAAGGCAACTACACTATATCCGCCGAAGCAAGCGTGGTTCCAAATGAAACATACACAGACGACAATATCTACATCTACGGCATTGTGAAAATGACTATTCCAGGAGACGGAGACGGTAACTTTGAGGTCAATTATGAAGATCTGTTCGATTTAGCGGATGCTTATGGAAGCTTCCCCAATGACAACAACTGGGACGCAAACTGCGACTTCAACGGCGATGACAGAGTTAACTATGAAGACCTGTTCATTCTCGCAGACCATTACGGGATTTTTGTCTGAATTCCCCCAACCATGTTACTGTGCTGATTGAAGCACGCACCACCATGTCCTTTTCATGCGCACGCTTGGAACTATTATGGAGTTGTAGGCTATGCTTGGAAATCTAAAAGATTCTACAAGATAGCCTGCTTTCATGTAATCTCTGAAAAACACTTTGATAGTTTTAAGAACATTGGATTATGTATACGGACTCAAACCGTCGAAAATCTTCAAGTAATCTCGGACATCATTAGTTGTTACTTCTTTCAATTGCTGCCGCTTAAGATATTTCACTAATCTCTCTATGTGGCTTCCATAAGGCTCAGAGGTTGCTCTACTTAGTTGAAGGCCAATTCTAAAGAAATCCTCAAATTGGACATAAGACCTATTAAGCTTGCTTGAAGTTTCATTTTGGAAGGATTTCTGGCTGTGAGTAAAATGTCGTTGAAATCAATTCTCGAAAAGATTCAGGAAGAATTGAGGAAGAGAGAAGGGATTCGAGAGGAAGTTCAAAAAGACATGCGCAGAGCAACCCGCTTGTCTAAGCAAGCCAT
>JAOUJL010000053.1 GCA_029883255.1 Candidatus Bathyarchaeota archaeon
TTGTAAACATTACTAAGGAGACGAAAAATAAGTAAAAGGATATTTGGTACAGTAAATCTGGGTACAGAAGTACTAGGCAGATTTGAACTACTATAACGAGAATGGCTGTCACTAAAAGTAATTTTACCACTGATAATCCAGAATGTCTAATCGGCGACGAAAATCTTTTCCTGACATAAGGGTACCACAAGAAAGTAATGATTACGGTGAAGAGGCAGACCAAGAGGGAGAAATAGGTAATTATGTAGCCTAGTTGATTGAAAAACACAAGGAAAGAGTCTAAGCCAAACCAAACGAAGTTTAAGAAAACGATTAAAAAAACTCCTACAGCTACAATACCTGCTAATATCGATCCCCTTTTCAACTCTAAATTCTCCTTAGATTAATGCCAGGTTAGGTTCGCTATGGCAACCATTCTTTTGGAGTCTTTTTGTGGTCATTTCATAGTTATTTCCGAGTGCATTAATGGTAAAAGCATTCTGCATGTGAAATACAGAGAGAAAGTATCAAAATATGCATTTTAGTAGGCTTGGGATTTGCGCGCGCATCTGCTTTTTTTTTCACCATTTAATTTTGAAAATAATGTCACAGCTTCCATTGCAATTGTTGGTGTTTTTGTCAGCAATTATTTCCCCCTGGAGATCAAATGCCTTGAGCCATGAATCAAATCTGGTTTTTGCTGCACATTGGTGAATGGCAGTAATTCCTGCTTTACTCACGTTCTTGTAAACATAACATTCCAATACTCGACCTAGGAATGTATTTCTGTCGAGGATCTTGAACTCATATTTGTGATCTTCAGGGAAAAGGAGATCGGCCGCAATTTCCATTATTGTCTTAAAATCTTTGATATTTGTGATCTTCTCAAAACCAGTTTCTGCACGCAGTTGTTTTATCTCTGTCTTACCGAAGGACTTGATCACTGCGAGATTCAATTTAGTGGCAATGTCGAATCCGAATTCTCCGACGGCTTTTAGATACCATCTTCCATCATGCAGGAGCCAAAGATTACGAAGCATCTTTTCTCTTTGTTCGGCCGTAAGTCTCAATTTAGCCTTATTCATACATTTCCCCCATTTCTTTCTCACAGTCTAATTTATTTGTGATTTGAACAATTTGTGTGTGTGGGTTGGGGGTTAAAATTTAATCCAACCAACCAACCAACCAAACCTTCATTCACTCTGTCAGGGTTCATGAAAAGTTTATTTGTTAACCGTGTAGAAAGATTATTGGGGGAAATGATGAACAGTGGAATTATAGTGCTTGCCATTTTTGCATTTATTGTAAGTGTAATAATTTTTTGGTGGCAATCACGTGAAACTGGGGATCTAGTCAATTATTTTTTCGGGGTATATAAGACTCGTGAACGAGCACAACTTGAGGGAATTGGGGCTTTGATTTTGGGTATAATCTTACTCATACTAGGAATATTTGCGCCTCCATAAACTTCTGCACCTAAGCAGAGACAAACATAGCGCACGCTTTGGGTTTGGGATTAAAATTTAATCCATTGCTGCGACAGCAGAGATGTGTCAGCTTTTTTGACAACGCCTACTGAACAAGTAGCAGCCCAAAGTATGTGGGTTTTTGTCTTCGAGTTTTCAAGACCTCGATGTGGAATCCGTTCTTCCTTGCAGTAGCATAAACGTCTATGCCCGAGGATTCCAAAGAAGGTCTAGCCAACCTCGGATAAATACAGTGTTGGAAGTTGCATTTCTCGCATCGTTCGCAGGGTCCAGCGACAAGTCCAAAGGCTAAATAGTATCCATGTAGGAAAACATGTCTTTCCAACTTGGCAATCATGTCATGTGTTGTTATCGATTCATCTGGTACTCTCATAAGGATGGCGTGCGAATAACCCTTCAGAGCCTTTCTCGTCTGTTCTGGCGTTGGGCTGTAAGGTGGGCAGGTCAGAGATTTGCCATAATTCCCGCAACCGTATTGGCATTTGAGTCTAACCCAATCTTTGACAACAATGCTTTTTGGGTCAATTACTTTAGCGTCAACCGCTCCCATTTGGATAGCAAGTTCAGCAAACTGCTCCAAATCCTTGTCCAAGTGTTTTCTGCTCAACGCACTTTCCATCCATTCATTTCATTGGATATGGTATTGCTGTCGGGCACATTTAAATTCGTGGTTAGCTCCTTGCTCATGCACAACGTTGATAGTCGCCATTTTCAGCTATAACTTTTCCGCATCTGCATGCATGGTTGGTTGGGTTAAAATTTAATCCCCCCCCACACATTATGTTACTGTTGTGCCACAGTCACATACTTTTAATAGTCGCGCAAGCGAATCACGTAGCGCAAGATTGAGGAGGTGAAAGAATGATAGGAGCAGTAGTCTTTGTGATCGCCTTCGTTCTTTTTACAGTGATTTCTCTTGTCATTAGTCTGCCTCCTGGATCCTGGGTAGTACAAGAGTTGATTCCTGATCTTCAAGGAGCACAATACGAGTCTTTGGTAGTTGGCATCATAAATGGTGTGATCTATGGAGTTATCATATGGATCATCTATAGCCTGGTGAAAAGGGTTTACGACAGAAAGAAGGGTCCGCAGAAAATAGTCGTAGAAGCAGAGGTTAAAAAATAACCAGCTAACGACAGCACGTGCGATAGTTGAAAGCCCCGATACTGTTGAGGAGCTAAAGATCAAATCGACGAGGTTTTTCAAGCCTCTCTAGCTGTCCACCTTAGCACTCCTCAACAGCGGGAAATGCGCGCGCGCATATTCTTTGCTGGTCTCAGCTTCCTGAGTCCAGAGGAATATCTGGCAAACCCGTCCGCTCATTCTACCTATTTGATACTGGTCGCAATTCTACAAATTGTAGTTGCAGCACTGATTGTCTGGTATGCATGGAAGTGGCCTAAACAGGAAGATTAGCCCTAATAATATACTTTCATTGTTCGCAACGGCAATTCTTCCTTTTCTCTTTTCTGTAACATCGGATTATTTCTTAAACAAACAATCAAAGAACCAACGGAATTTATGAGAAACATCAGTGTTTGAAGATTTCGTTAAGTGTTTGCTTTGATACATTCTATCACCTCTAGCTTACATCACGATAGATGAGCTATGCATGATTCTAACGTCTACTCAATTATTTTATGAATAAGTAATTCAAATAGCCTTAATTTGATTCAATAGAAGAATGTTACTGAAATGTTAAATATGCAATTGTGGAATAGTCGTAGAATCCGAAAGGAGAAACAAGAATTGAAAAGGAAAGCAGTTTTGGGAATAATGTTGACACTGCTGTTTACAGGCATATTATCATTGACATTTGACATTCAACAAGTTGAAGCAAGTGGAACCATTTACATTAAGGCTGATGGAAATATTGAGGGTACAACAGACATTTCGACAGTTGACAACGTCACATACACCTTCACAGACAACATTTTTAATCAGTCGATTATTGTGGAGAGGGATGACATTGTGGTTGATGGGGCAGGCTACACCCTTCAAGGAACAGGAGAAGGAACTGGAATAAGCCTGTCTGGAAGAAGCAACGTGACAATCAAAAACACAAACATCCAAAACTTCAGCTATGGCATCTCTCTCTATAATTCTTCTTTTAACAATAGCATAAGCTGGAACAACATAACAGAAAACAACGGGAATGGCATCCACCTCTATTCTTCTTCTAACAATAGCATAAGCGGGAACAACATAACAGCAAACAGCTTGTATGGCATCTATCTCGAATATTCTTCTAACAACAGCATAAGCGGGAATGTCTTTGTTGACGAGGGCTTGACTGTTTGGTATTCTTTTGGTAATGTGGTTGTGGATAATCTGGTGAATGGCAAGCCTCTGGTTTATCTTGAGGGTGTCTCAGACGTTGCGGTTGAAGACGCTGGGCAGGTGGTGCTCGTAAACTGCACCCGCATAAGAGTTGAAAACCTCAACCTATCATACACAGATGTGGGCGTGGAACTATTCCATACAACCAACACCACAATATCTGAAAACAACATAACAGAAAACAACGGGAATGGCATCCACCTCTATTCTTCTTCTAACAATAGCATAAGCGGGAACAACATAGCAAACAACGAAGATGGCATCAGGCTCGATTATTCTTCTAACAACAACAGCATAGCTGGAAACAACATAATAGCAAACAACCTCGAAGGCATTTGGCTTTCCGAGTCTTCAGACAATAACAGCATATCAGGAAACAATATTAGAAACAATTACGGAGGCATCTACCTCTATTCCTCTTCAAACAACAGCATTTACCATAATAACTTCATCAATAACACCGAACAAGTATATAGTCAATCTTCAACAAATGTTTGGGACAATGGTTTCCCTTCTGGCGGAAACTACTGGAGCGACTATACTGGAGTTGATGCTAACATGGATGGTGTTGGAGACAGCTCCTATGAGATAGATTTAATGGATATCGACCATTATCCTTTAATGGGAATGTTTTCTGATTTCTCTGCTACATTAGAAGAAGAAACCTATCATGTGACTACTGTTTGTAATTCCACAATCTCTGCATTTGAATTTGACGAAGTGAATAGGATAATAAGGTTTAATGTTACTGGGGAGGAAGGCATGGGATTTTGCAGAGTCTGTATTCCCCATGCCCTTACGGAGCCTCCCTACACCGTAACTGTTGATAGACAATCCCCACTATACGTCAACGATACACTATACGACAACGGCACCCACAGATGGATATACTTCACATACCAGCATTCAACACATGAAGTAGAAATAATTCCAGAGTTTCCAACATGGACACCAATGCTACTTATACTCACAGGGCTTACAGTCATCATAATCATCTACAAACGAAGACTGCTCAAAACACCAATTCACTAAACGGCTATCTTCCTTGCCTCTTTGAACTTCATTCTTATCTTTCTCTCAAGGTTAGAAGGGGTATAATTTTTTCTCGTTTTTACCCCTTTGAGTATTTATACTGAATTTCAGCTGAACCCTATCTTTTTCAATTTCAAGCTGAGGCTCTGCTCTTTCTGACGCTGACGCCACTTCTCACTATTCACCTTCAGGCGTCAGCTTTCACCGTTGAATTTTTTTTTGTGTGTGTTAAATTTTAACCCAACCAACCTAGCATGTCTGCATGATTCACTGAACAATTTATCGCCAAACATGAGCGAGATTTATTTGGAACCAAAAAACCTTGAAAAATCTCAATTCCTATAGTGTAATTAATTAATTAGAGACTAAAAAGAAGGAAGAAACAGGCTTCTTTCTTTTGAACCATCATCGTGTTTCCTATAAGGGAATAAAAGGAAATACGCCAATGCTTGAGCCAAGAGAAGCCCAATCTGAGCCTCGTTTACTATGTTTTATTAATAAATCTATATATGATGCGCATTACGTATATCTGAAACTTTACGATGCATGCGTAGTCTACTTTGTTTCTACGTAAAAACAGACATAATCCACCTGCTTAAGTTTCGCTATCACATTTTCGCGCGCGCGCAATGCATGTAGATTCTTGCAAAAGTCATAAAAACTGAAACAATGCATATGCCTGATGATGTACTATGAAAAGCAAATCCGTTTATCTTGTAGGCTTATTTGTATTATTCTCTTCCATGCTCTATACTGGAGTTAACCCAGTTGTGGGGAAGTCTTCTGAGAGTGTAGGCGCTACGCAAAATGGAGTAGTGATGTTGTGGAACAGTTCTATGATGGCATATGATGTGGCAGTGTCAAAGGACGGTAACTACATAGCAGCTGTGAACAACACGGGCATATACTACTTTGCGTCAACCAATTCAACTCCAAAATGGTGGCATTCACCATCAAACACATTCATATCCGTTGCAATATCGGCTGACGGAGAATGCGTAGTCGCAGGCGACAACAACGGACGCATACATTACTTTAATTATTCAACGGCAATAACTGGTGAGCGTCTATCTTCGGCATGGAACAGTACCTATATGTTTGGATCAGTTGAGAGAGGCACATTAGACATATCTGACGATGGAGAGTACGTTGCCATCGGCGGCACGGGTCCAAACATGTACTACTATGCTAATTGCAGTGCAAGAACAGGCTCCAACCAAAATGCCACCTGGACCGACTTCATTCCACGTGAGGTTCTTGCGGTGCATATTTCGCCAGACGGTAAATATGTGGCTGCTGGGGGAACTACTTACTCTTTCGGCGGTTTTGTTGCATTTTACAAAGATGCAAATTCAACTCCATATCCAACTGAACCAAACTGGTACGCTGCAAGTTCAATAAACAGTAGCATAAGAGATTTGGCGGTTTCTGATGATGGTTATGCCGTTGTTGCAATAGACAATGCTTATAGTCTCCGCTACTGGGCAAATGCTACCAGTCTATCTGGCGATCCCAATGCAACATGGACAGCTGACGGGTATTTCTTTTCCTTAGACATAAGCTCTGACGGTGATGAAGTCATAGGTGGTATGGGCCTTCCGATGCCGTGTGGTCTACACTTTTGGACTGGCGCTCGCGTGCGATCTGGATCCAATCAAACGGAGGACTGGATCAGGTTTGAAGGATCAATCGTATGGGACGTGGCTATAAGTAATGACGGTGGAATAATCGCTGCTTCCGTGGAAAACGCCTCGTCTTACAAGGCATTGTTCTTCGAATCCGATGGTACTATGATAGGTGAATTTGACCTGCTTGAATCTAGTCCCTTTGTTTCCATGTCAGGAGACGGTAGCCTAGTAGCGGTGGCTGGCCTTGGCTTCGATAGTCTCTATGTGTTCGTCCCAGAATTCTCCTCATTCCTCATTCTACCACTATTCATGATAACAACACTACTAGCAGTCATAGTCTACAGAAGAAAACATTCCATTTAACATTAGAAGGGGTAAAATTTTTTCTCGGTTTTACCCCTTTGAGTTCTCTATACTGAATGTCTATCTGATAGGGGAAAAAGTCCTGATTCCAACCTATTGAGTCATTCAACTTCAAGCTGAACCTTTCCTGCCCTGACCTAAGTCAGTCTGCCTTTTATCAGGGCAGGGCAGTATTCCTGCACACACTACCACTTCCAATCATACGCTGACGCTGATTTTCAACTAGCATTTATCCAGCGTCATCTTTCACCGTTGATTTTTTTTGTGTGTGCGTTAAAATTTAGTTCCACACACAATGTCTTATGAAGACGCGCGCTACATGTCTCTAGACCGGAGGAAAAAGAGGAATTATGTGTTTCGTAACTTTTCTATCGGCTACCACGCAGGACCATAGAAGTGTATGAAGAGAACGCAGCCTTCGGGCGCATCTTCGGGACCGTGTTCCACACCCGCTGGAATGAACCAGTTTCAGGCATTCCCCAATTCAGTCGACAATTAGCCTTTTTCGGACAGAAAGGATAGGGGGAGGGGGTATCCTGAAATTTTCAAAACAACTAAAAAAATTTGCGCGCGCACATGCATGCGCCATACAATATAACTTAAGTTTCCAACTCTTATCTGAGAATGTTTAAATAGCAAACATCGAGCCTCCAATTCCTGGGAGGATGTGCACGTGACTTTGTTTGTTGTAGACGAGGAGAAATGTATTCGCGATGGAATCTGTGTTGAAACCTGCCCGCGTCAAATCATTGTATTAGAAAATCATGCGACGGTTCCTGTGCCCACAGAAGATGCCGAAGAGCTTTGCATCACCTGCGGCCATTGCGTAGCTGTTTGTCCAACAGGAGCCATTTCCCTCTCAACTATTAAGCCAGAAGAATGTCCACCCATAAAAAAGGAATGGCTTCTGAGCCCAGAGCAAGCGGAGCATTTTTTGCGATCCCGCAGGTCGATCCGAACTTACACAGATAAAGCTGTAGACCGCGAAGTCCTCAGCAAACTGATTCAGTTAGCATGTTATGCGCCCAGTGGCCATAATAGCCAGCCAGTTCAATGGCTGGTTATCTACGACTCCGATGAAGTGCAACGCTTGGCCGGTCTAGTTGTTGACTGGATGCGGAATCTCATTAACGAGCAACCGGCTTTATCTGCATCACTACATTCAGATCGCTTGGTGGCAGCCTGGGACGCTGGGAAAGACTGTATTTGTCGCAACGCACCTCACGTGATTGTTGCCCATGCACCAGAAGACCTTCTAGTTGCGCCGTCAGCCTGCACCATTGCGTTGACCTACTTGGAATTGGCAGCCCCTGCCTTTGGACTGGGGGCATGCTGGGCCGGGTATTTTGACTCAGCTGCCAATCTTTGGCCACCGCTTAAGGACGCCCTAGAGCTCCCGGATGGACACGCGAGCTTTGGTGCAATGATGATCGGATATCCAAAATATAAGTACCAACGAATGCCGCTTCGTAATCAAGCGAAAATTAGTTGGCGGTGATTATTAGCGCGCGCATCTTGGTCTTCCGCTTCCTTTTCCTCCCATTATTCATCACCTCTTCCTAAATTTCTACATATAACCCAATGCTTAAGAAAATTAATAACTAAATAAGAAAAAAATCGAATGAAAAGACAGGCGCACGGTTGAAGCTATCTAAATGAGTTCTCCTTTGGCAACCATTACAACTTTTCCACCGACGTACACATCTATCTCTTCTCCTTTCTCTTCTGCTTTCAAAAGAAGCAATGATGGTCTCCCTATTTCGTAACCCTGTTCAACCCGAATGTCTATTCGGTCTTTTCCAAAGTAGCGATGTTTCACCAGATATCCTGCTAGGCAACCGTTTCCACTTCCCGTAGCCGGATCCTCTGGGACACCATAATAATCAGCGAAA